>JANNDB010000940.1:0-11744 GCA_031387285.1 Betaproteobacteria bacterium
GGCGCAGACACCTTGGCAGGTGGCCTGGGCAACAACACCTACCTGTTCGGCATCGGCGACGGGCTGGACAAGATCAGCTATCTGGCCGACGCCACGGCAGGAAAGCTCAACGTACTGCGATTCAAGGCCGGCGTCACGCCCGACCAGATCGTCGCCAGACGTGTCTACGACGCTGAGTTCATCCGACCGGATACGGGCAACGGCGCGAACAACGCTTCCTTCGCTTCGCTGGAACTCAGCATCAGCGGAACTTCAGACAAGATCACCGTACGCGGCATGTTCGACTTTGACAACCTGTCCAACAGCTACAACCCGGTGCAACGTGTCGAGTTTTCCGATGGCACGTCCTGGAGTCTTGCAGACATCAGTGCCCGTACCATGTTGGGTACAGCCGGGATGGACAGTCTGCGCGGCACACTCAGCGCCGACGCCATCAGCGGCGGACTGGGCAACGACACCATCAGTGGCGGGGCTGGCAACGATGTGCTTAGCGGGAACGAGGGCAACGACAATCTGGCAGGAGATTCCGGGAACGACACGCTCAATGGCGGCGCCGATAACGACGTGTTGGCCGGGGGCGAGGGCAACGACCTGTTGAACGGTGGCGCGGGCGTGGATGTTCTGTCGGGCAACAATGGCAATGACACACTGGACGGTGGCGCCGGCAACGACACGCTGGCCGGTGGGTTGGGTAACAACACCTACCTCTTTGGCATCGGGGGCGGCCAGGACACGATCAGTTACCTGTCCGACGCTGCGATTGGCAAACTCAACGTGTTGCAGTTCAAGCCCGGCGTGGCGGCTTCGCAAATCATTGCCAGGCGCGTGTACGACGCTGACTTCATCCGTGCGGACTCCGGCAACGGACCCAACAACGCCTCCTACGCTTCGCTGGAACTCAGCATCAGCGGTACCGCAGACAAGATCACCATACGCGGGATGTTTGACTTTGACAATCCAGCCAACAGCTACAACCCGGTACAGCGCATTCAGTTCGCCGATGGCACGGCGTGGAATCTGGCCGACATCAGTGCGCGCACCATGCTGGAGACGGCTTTGGCGGACAACTTGCGCGGTACGTCCGGTCCTGACGTGATCACCGGCGGGCTGGGCAACGATACCTTGAGTGGCGCAGCGGGCAATGATGTGCTCTATGGTGGCGAAGGTTCGGACACCTTGATCGGCAACAGCGGCGCCGACACACTCGAAGGCGGAAGCGGCGATGACTTCTTGCAGGGCGGCTCTGGTGGGGACACCTACCGGGTCGGCCGTGGTACGGGCAGCGACACTATCCTGGATCTCGACGCCAGCGCCGGCAACAGCGACATGCTCCTGTTCGGCACCGGCGTCGCGGCCGACCAGATCTGGTTACGCCAGCAAGGCAACAACCTGGAGGCGAGCATCATCGGTACGACCGACAAGGTCACGATCAGCAACTGGTATTCGGGTAGCGCGTACCACGTCGAGCGGCTGCGCACGAGCGATGGCAAGACGCTGCTGGACAGCCAGGTACAGAGCCTGGTCAGCGCAATGTCTGCGTTTGCGCCGCCAGCTCTCGGACAGACCAGCCTTCCAGGCGCTTATTTGGCACCTCTTGGATCGGTGATTGCGGCGAACTGGCAGTAGCAGTATGTCGGGCGCCACTGCGCCGTTGCCCAGGGTCGTTCGCCGTGTCACGTCTGTATGGCCGGCGCCAGGCGATACGGATTGTGTGCCCGCAGATCGTCCATATAGCTTTCGATACCCTGGCCTTCGCGCTGCAGAAACCTGTCCACCGCATCGGCAAAGGCCGGGTGGGCCAACCAGTGCGCGCTGGTGGTCCGTACCGGCATCAGTGCGCGCGCCATCTTGTGTTCCCCTTGGGCGCCACCCTCGAAGCGCTGGTAGCCGTTGTCGATACACCACTGCAATGGCTGGTAGTAGCAGGCTTCAAAGTGCAGGCAATCCACCCGCTCCAGGGCGCCCCAGTAGCGTCCGTAGGCGACTTTCCCGGTGGACGGTGCGCTGGTCGCGTCGTTGATGGCGATCAGGCTGCACCCAATGGGTTTTCCTGCGCGCTCGGCGATGAACATGAGCCAGTTTTCGGGCATGTGGGTAGCCATGCGCCGGAAGAAGTCACGCGACAGGTACGGCGCGTTGCCGTGTTCATGGTAGGTGCGTTCGTAGCACTGGTAGAAAAAGTCCCAGTCCACTGTGCTGATGGTGCGCCCTGCAGTTGAGCGAAAGGCGACGCCTGCTGCGGCCACCTTGCGCCGCTCCTGGCGAATTTTCTTGCGTTTGTCCTGGCTCAGGCTGGACAGGAAATCGTCCAGGTCGGCGTAGGCGCCACCCGCTTGCGCCAAGCGGTTGGTCCAGTGAAACTGCACGTTATGGCGCAGCATCAATCCCTGCGCGCTGCAGGCTTCAACGTCCGCGTCGCTGGCGAAAAGGATGTGTAGCGAGGACAGTCCCTGCTCCCTGCACCAATCCACCAGGGCGCCAACCAATGCCTTGCGCGCGGACGCGCTGCGCGACAGCAGCCGCGCGCCCGGCACAGGCGTGAAAGGCGGCGCTACCAGCGCCTTCGGGTAGTAGGGCAGGCGGTGCTGCGCATAGGCCTGGGCCCATGCGTGGTCAAACACGTACTCGCCATAGGAATGGTCTTTCAGGTACAGCGCGCAGGCGGCCTGGAGCACCCGTTGCCCACCGTGCGACGGGCCAGGTTCTTCGCTCCATAAGGTGATAAATCGGGCCGTCCAGCCCGACTCCGGTATGGCGCTGCCACTCTCTTGCATGGCATCGAGGTACTCATGGCGCATGAATGGGTTGGCATCGCCCTGCTCGGCGAGCAGGGCATTCCACGCCTTGCCGTCGACGCCACGCGGCGTGTCATGCACTGCGATGACATAATTCTGTTCAGCCATCCTCGGGCTCTCGCGTATGGCACCCATTGGGCGTGGCGCCCCGACCAGTCCGGCGGCCGATTCGGCAGGGCAACCGTGGTATTTCTCTTTCCATGACTCTCTCTATTTGTGTAGCCCAGCTCAACCTGTGTGTCGGCGACCTGATGGGCAATGCCCACAAGATTGTCGACTCTGCCAGGGCTGCCCATGCAGCGGGTGCGCGGCTGGTGCTGACACCTGAACTTTCCATTTGCGGATACGCTGCGGAGGATCTTTTTCTCCGCCCAGCCTTCGTTACCGCCTGTGATGATGCCGTGAAATGGGTTGCCGATGAACTGGCGTCGATGAAAGACCTGCACGTGGTGGTGGGTCATCCTGTTGGCGGCGATGAACGTACCCGCTCGGTTGCCGTGCAAAAGCGCTTCAACGCGGCCAGTGTGCTGTGCGCAGGGCGCTTGACACATACGTATTTCAAGCGCGAGTTGCCCAACTACCAGGTGTTTGACGAGCGTCGGTACTTCGCCCCTGGTAGCGCTGCCTGCGTGTTTGTGGTGGGCGAGGGAGCCGATGCGGTCCGGGTTGGCCTGCTGATCTGCGAGGACGCCTGGTTTGAAGCGCCAGCCCGTGAGGCGCGTGCTGCCGGCGCCGAGATGCTGGCAGTCATCAATGCCTCGCCTTTTCACGTTGGCAAAGGGTATGAGCGCGAGCAGACGATGCGCGAACGTGTACTTGCCTGTGGGCTGCCGATGGTTTATGCGCATCTGGTTGGCGGGCAGGACGAGGTGGTTTTTGAAGGCCACTCCTTTGCGCTGAATGCCGATGGCGCGCTTGCCGCACGCGCGCCGAGCTTTCGCGAGGCGCAGTTCATGACGCAGGCGGCGCGCGTGGGCGGGCGGTGGATGCTCTCCGGCAGCGTGGCGCCCGAGCGTACGGCAGATTCCGACTTGTGGGACGCGCTGGTACTCGGGGTACGCGACTATCTGGGCAAGAACCACTTCCCGGGGGCCATCATCGGCCTCTCCGGTGGCATCGATTCCGCCCTGGTGCTGGCCATCGCGGTGGACGCGCTGGGCCCCGAGCGGGTGCGCACCGTCATGATGCCTTCGCCGTATACCGCCGACATCAGCTGGATTGACGCGCGCGAAATGGCCGGGCGCCTGGGTGTGGCGTACCAGGAAATTTCCATCGTCCCCGAATTCGAGGCGTTCAGGGCGTCACTGGCATCGTCCTTTGCCGGGCGGGCAGAAGATGCCACGGAGGAGAACATCCAGGCCCGCATCCGCGGCACGCTGCTGATGGCGCTGTCCAACAAGTTTGGCTCCATCGTGCTCACCACCGGCAACAAGAGTGAACTGGCCACCGGTTATTGCACGCTGTACGGCGACATGGCGGGTGGTTTCGCGGCTATCAAGGATCTGGCCAAGACGACCGTGTTCCGGCTGGCGCGCTGGCGCAACGCGAACGACCCGTATGGCTCCGGCGTCGCCCCCATACCCGAACGCATCATCACCCGTCCTCCCAGCGCAGAGTTGCGTCCGGACCAGACGGACCAGGACAGCCTGCCTCCGTACGAGGTGCTCGACACCATCGTCGAGCGCTACATGGAAAACGACGAGAGCATTGAGACGCTGCTGGCTGACGGACTGGCGCCTGCCGACGTGGAGCGCGTGACGCGGCTCATCCAGATCAACGAGTACAAACGCCGCCAGGCGCCAATCGGTATCCGGGTGACGCATCGCAGCTTCGGCAAGGATTGGCGTTATCCCATCACGAACAGGTTTCGCCGATAGCTGCGGCTGCACCAGAGCGGTTTGGCGCTATCCTTCGGGGGCGGAGTCACGCAGCCTGTCCCTCCTGTCGGACAGGTCCACCAATCCATTCTGAGGATGCAGCGAACATGAAGCAGATTACCGCGATTGTGAAACCGTTCAAGCTTGAGGAAGTCCGGGAGGCGCTGGCTGAATGTGGCGTTACCGGGTTGACAGTGACCGAGGTCAAGGGATTTGGTCGCCAGAAGGGCCATACCGAGCTCTACCGCGGGGCGGAGTACGTCGTTGACTTTCTACCCAAAGTGAAGGTGGAAGTCGTCGTCAAGACGGCTGAGGTCGATCGCTGTGTTGATGCCATCGTCAAGGCGGCGCGAACCGGCAAGATTGGCGACGGCAAGATTTTTGTCACCGCCGTGGAGCGCGTTGTGCGCATCCGTACCGGTGAAGAGGACGAAACGGCAGTCTAGGCCGCAAGCGGCTGTGCCGGATCAATGGGCGTAACGGGCCCATACGGCGGCGAGCCAGATTGCGCAGCATGTCAGCAGGCTCAGGAACACGGCGGCGCTGCCCACATCCTTGGCGCGCATCGACAGCTCGTGCCACTCTGGTCCTACGCGATCAATGGCCTTCTCGATACCCGTGTTGAGCAGTTCAACAATCAGCACCAGTACGGCAGATCCGGCCAACAGCGCGCGTTCCACCCAGGTCTGGCCAAGCCAGAACGCCACCGGCACCAGCACCAGCGCTGCCATCAATTCCTGGCGGAATGCTGCTTCTCCGCAGGCATAACGCAGCCCCTTGGCGGAATACCGGGTCGCGTGCCAGATCCGGTTGATTCCACCGCGCGTCTTCTGCGCGTTCACGGGTTCTTGCTCGCTGTCTGCCTCTTGCTGCATCGGCCGATTCTCGCTCCCTATCGGCTCATGGGTGCGCTGCTGATCAGGCGTGTGCCCGCCCAGGCGTCATGCCAGAACTGGCGTTGCGGGTGGAACCGGCTGAGGACGGCCCAGACGGCGACCCATCCCAGCACGATCACCGAGCTTTCCCCACCGGACAAGCGCCACAGCGCACTTGCGGCCAACGGCGGTAGCAGCCATGCCCAGCTGGCCACATAGCGCAGCAGGGCGCGCTGCTGGCTTACCGGATTTCCAGAGGCGGTCACCAGACGGATATCCCAGGTCTTCATGGCCAGCGTTTGCCCTTTGGCCCAGAACCACGTGAAGTAGATGCCAAAGACCACGAACAGGAACGCTTGCAGGGCATGGCGGTTGTTCAGTGCGTGGCGCGTCTGGCTCAAGGTCCCAAACAGATACCCGGCAATGAATACCACGCCAAACAGCAGCATGCCTTCGTAGAGCCAGCAGGCCATGCGCCGAGCCAGATGGGGGGCCACCAGCGTAGCGGGGGAGCGGGGGGGCGCAGCGCGTGCCGATTGCGACTCGCTCATGCAGCGCTCACACGGCGGAACGCTGTCAAGGCCGTGGCGCCGCCAACGAGGCCGGCGCGAGCGGGCGTGGCGCGACAGGCCGCGCCGCCGCTGGTCGGGAAGCGGCATGGGCTGGCCGGGCAGCCTCGGATCGCGTGACCGGGACCGCCGCGAGCTTGTCACGGGCCACCGGAGTGACTGCCGGCGCCGCACCACCCGTGCTGCCTGGCGCGCCCGCAGCCAGGCGCTGCTTCTGCTCCGGGCTTAGCGCCTGGTAGGCTTGCCACTGCGCTTTCTTTTCATCAACCGGAACATCCCGTGTCTGGGCATAGTTGAGGCGCGCCTCACGCCGTTGTACGGGTCCAAGCGCCGTCCACTCGGTCATACGGCCGTGCATGGTTGATTTTTCGGCGGGGGTGAGCGCGGCAAAGTTTGCCGACATGGCAATCCATTTGCGTTTTTGCCCCGAACTGATGCCACTCCAGCTGGACTGCAGCGGAGCCAAGGCGGATTTCTGCTCTGCGGTAAGTTCGGACCAATCGGGCTTGGTGAGAGGTGCTGGTGCTGCTGGCTTTGCCGGCGCGGACTTGGCCGCTACGGGCGCCGGCGCCTGTGCATACGCTGCGTGGCAACCGTACCCCGCGGCGCCAGCGAACACCACAAGCCAGAGCAAGCGGATGGCGCCCAACCGGATCAGCGTGGTAGCGGGGCCCCGCAATGTTCCAATCGATGCATTCAAGGCTACTGCGCCCGGTTCCGGGTCATCTTCACGAACTCGGCAAAGCCGGGGTCCGCATAGGCCGCAGGCGGCAGATCGTCCACCAGCAAGGCGGTGTCCACCGCGGCAAGCTCGTTGGCGACCAGATCGTTCTGCATCCGATCGATCACGACCAAGCCGATCACCAAAGCAATCAAGGGCAGGGTGGAGGCCACACGACCCCACCAATCAAGCCCTTCATCGCCAAACCCCAGCGCTGCTGCGCCGCCTGCCATCACCACTTGACGGGCAGTCAACGGTTTGGCGATCTTTCGCTTGGCCACTGCCTGCTGGCGGGCAACGCGCAAACGTTCTCCGATGTCATGCGGCAGGCGATCGGCGGCCAGCGACAAATGGGCCGCCACCTTCAGCGCATACCGGTCGCGCATGACATCAGCTTGGTATTGGTGCGAAATTGTCATAGTGTTATTCCCTTTGCCCGCAGCGCCTTGCTGAGAGCCAGAACCGCCCTAGAACAGTGTGTCTTGACACTTCCCTCGGAACAGCCCATGGCCGCAGCCGTTTCGGCTACGTCCAATTCCTCCCAGTAACGCATCATGAAGGCTTCCCGTTGACGTCCCGGCAATTGCTGTACTTGCAGTTCAATGGCCTGCATGGTCTGGGACCTCTGCAACGTGTCTTGCACGCTCTCAGACAATTGTGAGTCTTCCGGGCCGGCAAAAGTTTCCAGCAAGTCGAAATCCCCGTCGTCGCCGGGGGATTCGAAATCGCTCATGTTGGAGAAAAGGGCGGTGCGCGTCTTGTTGCGGCGAAACCAGTCCAGTGTGCAGTTCACCAGGATGCGCTGAAACAGCATGGGCAACTCAGCCGCGGGTTTGTCCCCGTAGTGCTCGGCCAGCTTCATCATGCTGTCTTGCACGATGTCGAGGGCCGACTCCTCGTTGCGAACCTGGTAGACCGAACGCTTGAAAGCCCGCTTCTCGACGCTTTTCAGAAAATCGGACAGTTCTTTTTCAGTTGCCAAGTGCGAGGGCCTGGGTTGGATGGGCGCCGGGTTTGCCGCGGTACGCAGGGGCGCCCCATGCCCGAGTGAAGCGCCATTGCCGCAAATTATGGCATCGGCATCCGCCGAATTTGAGCCGCGTCTGGCCGGGCTGTTGTTGCAGTGCGATAATGCGCATTGCAATTCAAACGGCAAAAGGGCCACGGTCCGGTGCAATATTCAGTGCGCCCATGTCCATGGCCTGAAGTCCCGACGCAACTCCACAAGTGTTTGCGAAGGGGCACCCAAGGTTTTTCGTCAGAGAAATTCACAAAGGTTCATCATGGAAATGTCCAAAGCCGAGCTCGCCTCGGCGGTCGCAGCGGCGGCCAACTCTCCCGGCAGCGTTACCGATTCGGCCCCTCCCGAACTGCGTGGCGCCGAAATTCTCGTCAAGGCCCTGCAAGCCGAAGGCGTGCAATTTGTCTGGGGCTATCCCGGCGGCGCAGTGTTGCACATTTACGACGCTTTCTACAAACAGGACACGATCCAGCACATCCTGGTTCGCCATGAACAGGCGGCGGTGCACGCGGCCGACGGGTACGCGCGTGCTACCGGCGATGTCGGCGTCGCACTGGTCACCTCGGGCCCTGGCGTCACCAACGCGGTCACCGGCATCGCCACGGCCTACATGGACAGTATTCCCATGGTGGTGATTACCGGCCAGGTGCCGGTACCGGCGATCGGCCTGGACGCGTTCCAGGAGTGCGACACCGTGGGCATCACCCGGCCTATCGTGAAGCACAATTTCCTCGTGAAGGATGCCCGCGACATGGCAGACGTCATGAAAAAGGCGTTCCACATCGCGCGCAGTGGCCGTCCGGGGCCGGTAGTCGTGGACATTCCAAAGGATGTGTCCTTCAAGAAGGTGCCCTACCACGGTTACCCTAAGTCGGTCGAGATGCGCTCGTACAACCCGGTGCGCAAGGGCCATGGCGGTCAGATCCGCAAGGCGCTGCAGTTGCTGCTGGCGGCCAAGCGTCCCTATATCTATACCGGCGGCGGCGTGCTGATGAGCAACGCCTCGGCCGAGTTGCGCACCCTGGTCGACATGCTGGGGTATCCGTGTACCAACACCCTGATGGGTCTGGGTGCCTACCCGGCGTCGGATCGCAAGTTTCTGGGCATGCTGGGAATGCACGGCACGATCGAGGCCAACAACGCCATGCAGAACTGCGACGTGCTGCTGGCAGTAGGCGCGCGTTTTGACGATCGCGTGATTGGAAACCCCAAGCACTTTGCCCAGAACGAACGCAAGATCATCCACATCGACATCGACCCGTCGAGCATCTCCAAACGTGTCAAGGTGGACATTCCCATCGTCGGCGACGTGAAGGACGTGCTCTCCGAGATGATTGCCATGGTCAAGGAAAGCCCGGTGCGCCCCGATGCCAGCGCGCTGGGTGCCTGGTGGGAAACGATCGACACCTGGCGCAAGCGCGAGTGCCTGCGTTACGACCACGGCAAGGGCGACGTGATCAAGCCGCAATTTGTCGTCGAGACCCTTTGGAACATGACCAAGGACGTCGATACCTACATCACCTCGGACGTTGGCCAGCACCAGATGTGGGCGGCGCAGTACTACCGCTTCGATCAGCCGCGCCGCTGGATCAACTCGGGTGGCCTGGGCACCATGGGCGTTGGAATTCCGTACGCGATGGGCATCAAGCTGGCCAAGCCGCAGAGCGAGGTGTTCTGCATCACCGGCGAAGGCTCCGTGCAGATGTGTATCCAGGAATTGTCCACCTGCCTGCAGTACAACACGCCGATCAAGATCGTCTCGCTCAACAACCGCTACCTGGGCATGGTCCGCCAGTGGCAGGAGATCGACTACGAAGGCCGCTACAGCCACAGCTACATGGATGCCCTGCCCAATTTCGTGAAGCTCGCCGAGGCTTATGGCCACGTCGGCATGCTGATCGAGAAACCGCAGGACGTGGAGCCTGCACTGCGCGAAGCACGCAAGCTCAAGGACCGCACGGTTTTCATGGACTTCCGTACCGACCCGACCGAGAACGTCTTCCCGATGGTCAAGGCCGGCATGGGCATCACCGAGATGCTGCTGGGCTCGGAGGATCTCTGACCTGCGCCTGACCTGAACCCGGGGTGCCGCCCGAAGCGGCAGGCCCCCCGATCCTTATCGATGAGTCTATTGTCTGCCGAGCCTGGTCGTTACCGCGATCAGGGGAGGGCAGCGAAAAGAGGAATCCCCATGAAACACATCATTGCAGTATTGCTGGAAAACGAGCCCGGCGCCTTGTCCCGGGTGGTGGGTCTGTTCTCCGCGCGTGGCTACAACATCGAGTCGCTCACGGTGGCGCCCACCGAGGACGCAAGCCTGTCGCGCATGACCATACAGACCACCGGTTCGGACGACGTGATCGAGCAGATCACCAAGCACCTGAACCGCCTTATCGAGGTCGTCAAGGTGGTCGACCTGACCGAAGGCGCTTACACCGAGCGCGAATTGATGATGGTCAAGGTCCGCGCGGTCGGCAAGGAGCGCGAGGAGATGAAGCGTATGGCCGATATTTTTCGCGGCCGCATCATCGACGTGACCGAGAAGAGTTACACGATCGAGCTGACCGGTGTGCAATCCAAGAACGACGCGTTCCTGGAAGCCATCGAGCGCAGCGCGATCCTGGAGACGGTGCGGACGGGTTCCAGTGGAATCGGCCGCGGTGAACGCATTTTGCGGGTTTGATTTGATTGTTTAGGAGAACAACATGAAGGTGTATTACGACAAGGACTGTGACCTGAGCCTGATCAAGGGCAAGACGGTTGCCATCATCGGTTACGGCAGCCAGGGCCATGCGCACGCGCAGAACCTGAACGACAGCGGCGTCAAGGTGGTGGTTGGCCTGCGCAAGGGTGGCGCTTCCTGGCCCAAGGTGGAGAAGGCCGGCCTGAAGGTTGCGGAAGTGGCCGATGCGGTCAAGTCCGCCGACGTCGTGATGATCCTGCTGCCAGACGAACAGATCGCCGCCGTGTACAAGAACGACGTCGAGCCCAATATCAAGGACGGCGCCTCGCTGGTGTTCGCACACGGCTTCAATGTGCACTACGGTTTTGTCACGCCGCGCGCTGACCTGGACGTCTGGATGGTCGCCCCCAAGGCGCCCGGACACACCGTGCGTGGCACCTACGTGCAAGGCGGCGGCGTGCCGCACCTGATCGCCATTGCGCAGGACAAGTCCGGCCGCACGCGCGAACTCGCGCTGAGTTATGCCATGGCCAACGGTGGCGGCAAGGCCGGCATCATCGAGACCAACTTCCGCGAAGAAACCGAGACCGACCTGTTCGGTGAGCAGGCCGTCCTGTGCGGTGGCACGGTCGAGCTCATCAAGGCCGGGTTCGAGACCCTGGTCGAAGCCGGTTATGCGCCCGAGATGGCCTACTTCGAGTGCCTGCACGAACTCAAGCTGATCGTCGACATGATTTATGAAGGCGGCATTGCCAACATGAATTACTCGATCTCCAACAATGCCGAATACGGCGAGTACGTCACCGGCCCGAAGATCGTCACGTCCGCCACCAAGGACGCGATGCGCCAGTGCCTGAAGGATATCCAGAGTGGTGAATATGCCAAGAGCTTCATCCTGGAAAACCGGGCCGGCGCTCCTACGCTTCTGAGCCGGCGCCGTCTGATGGCTGAGCACCAGATCGAGACGGTTGGGGAGACCCTGCGCGCCATGATGCCCTGGATCAAGAAAAACAAGCTGGTTGACCAGACCCGCAATTGAGGTACCGTAGCGCGGTAGGGCAGGCCGCGCGCGCCGCGCTGCCTGATCCGCCTGCAGGAGGGGCCTGAAATGACCGACAACACGGATCCGGAACTGGGCGAACCTGATGTCGGTGTGGTGCGAAAGCGCCGCAAGGGCATCTACATCCTGCCCAATCTGGTGAC
>JANNDB010000950.1:0-1809 GCA_031387285.1 Betaproteobacteria bacterium
CCGGCTGCGTGGCGCCGCCGAGATCGACCTGCAGGTCGCCTCCATCCTGGAGCGTCACCACGTCACGCGCTACCTGGTGGTCAAACGCACCGTGCGCGAGGAGCACCAGTACCGACAGGCCCGCCGCGGCCGGCCCGGCCCCGATACCGCTTACCGCAAGATCACCAAGCGGCGCTTCGATATCGAGTGGAGCACCAATACGCAGGCCATCGCCTACGACTGCAAGAGCGACGGCATGTACCCGTTGATTACCAACGATCGCAACCTTACGCCCGATCTCGTGCTGCAGGCGCACAAGGGCCAGCCCATGATCGAGAAGCGCTTCGAGCAGCTCAAGACCGTGCTCGAGGTCGCCCCGGTGTTCCTCAAGAACGAGGGACGCATCGAGGCCCTGTTCACCCTGTACTTCCTGGCCTTGCTCGTGCAGGCCCTCATCGAGCGGGAATTGCGTCTGGCCATGAAGCGCGATGCCATCACGCAGCTTCCCCTGTACCCCGAACAGCGCCAATGCGTGCACCCCACCACGGAGCAGGTGCTGCGCCTGTTCAGCCTCGCCGAGCGCCACACCTTGATCGACGGCACCTCACCCGTCCAGGTCTTCGATGCCGAGCTCACCGACTTGCAGCGCCAGCTCCTCAAACTCTTGGGCGTTCCCCTGCACGCCTACCGACCTCCGGTCTGACCCGGAAATTCACGCCATATCGCCGACTCGACCTGCGGAAAGTAAGACCTGACGTTGCTGGCTTCGTCATACCAGGCCAGAAGGGGCTGCTCCGCATCAGGATGCTTGGTCCAGAACATCCTCAGGGTCTTGACAGCAATGACGCGCATGCCGCGTTAAAGCCCCACGCTGGGACTATGCGAGACCTTCTGCGCTCGCCTGTGGCAGGCATCGGTGTGCGGCGACAATCCGGGACGCGCCAGGCATGATAGAGGCAACCGCCAGCGGACATCGGGAAGGCCGGGATCGCCCCGACCACCGTGGACAGAGCGGCCCCGATGCGATTGGCCATGCCGCCATGCAGGCACCATCAACCACCCCAACATCGGGCCCATGCCATGCAAATCTCCATCACCGGCCAGCGTTCCGAACTCGGCGCCATCGTTGCACGGTTGCCGGTGCCGCGTGCCGGCGAGGGCGCCCATGTCAACGTCGCCGCGCAGCAGGCCAACACGCTGCTGCATGACGGCCATGCCTGGAAGGACTTCGCCCGCACCGCGCTGGCCGGAACGCGGCGCGCGGTGCGTGCCGCCGCAACCAACGGTGCGCCGATGCTGGTGCATGCCAGCTTCGCGTTCGTGCATGCCGTCGAGCACGGCGCCAGCCTGAAGCCGCCGCTGCGTTCTGCGGTCGATGCGATCCTTGAATGCGAAGCGCTGGCGCTGTCGGGCTCTGTGCCGGCGTGCGTGGTGCGCCTGGGTTATCTGTACGGCCCCGAGAGCGCCGATCTGCGCGCCTACCGCAGCGCTTTCAAGCTTGGCCGGCCGTACTGGTCGGGTCCTTCGAAGGCGTTGCAGTACCACCTGCACCAGTTCGATGCCGCGCGGGCCTTGCTCGTTGCGGCCCGGCAGCGCAATGTGGGCAAGACCTTCTACGCCACCGACGGCACTGCGGTTTCCTTCATGCAGTTCATGGATGCGTTCGCGCGCCGGGTCGGCCGGCGCCATCCGCTGCACCTGCCGGCGTGGTCGAAGCTGTTTGCCAAGGTGATCGTCGCCGAGGAGCACACCCAGCAGGTGGCGCTGCGCATGCCACCCGGGGCGCCGACGCCGCGCGTGCCGGGATGGAAGCCCGGGTTCCCGGACTAC
>JANNDB010001044.1:0-3701 GCA_031387285.1 Betaproteobacteria bacterium
GGATTGCACGCGCGAGTGTCGGCGAGTAGCCCGCGCGCATCAACTTGAGCATGAGGTTGGACTGGATCGGGTGCGCGCGCGCCTGGCCGAGCCAGGCAAAGGTGTTGAAACGGTCCTCGATCAGGTCGCGCATCGCCTGCAACTCGGCCATGATGCTGCGCGGCGGGTTGCCTGCCATGGCAGCTGCAGGTGCTGCGGGCGCGGTTGTGGCGGCGACGGGGGCGCGGGGCGCCACGGGGGGGCGTGCCACCGTCCGTTCGGTTTCATCGGCGCGGGCCGGGCTTTCGGTCTGGCGCTTGCGCAGCATGCGCTCACGCACATAGTCCTGGAACGACAGCGTGCTCATCGCCAGCTGGGTGGCGTCTTCCTCCACCGGTTGGCCCTCGCTCAGGCTGGACTGCGGGCTGGTTGCCGCAGGCCGCAAGGCCGCGCGCAGCACCGGCGGTTCAGCGGGCCGTTCGCGCTGCCCGATCGCCGAGAGCGTGTCTTCCGTGGTGGCCATCACCTCCACGCCGAGCGGCGTGGGGCGGTTGGACAGGATCAGGGTGGCATCGCCAAAAGCCATGCGGGCCTTGGCCAGTGCCTCGCGCGACGTGGCGCCGGTAAAGCGTTGGATGTTCATGCTGCTGCACCTCGAAGAATGGGGCCGATACGGATCGTGTGGGTCTCTGGAATTTCACTGTGTGCCAGCACCTGCAGGCGCGGCGCGGCGCGGCGCACCAGGCGGGCGATGGCGCCGCGGATGGCGTCAGGCACCAGCAGGCAGGGCGGAACACCGACCTCTTCCTGCTTGAGCGCCACTTCGGCCGCGGTGCGTGTGAACAGATCGGCCACACCGGGGTCCAGCGCCGGGCCGGCCGCGCCGCCCAGCGCCTGCATCAGCAGGCGTTCGAGTGACGGGTCGATGGCAATCACGTTGAGTTCGCGTGTGGGCCCGTAAATCTGCTGCACGATGGCCGGCGCCAGTGCGACCCGGATGCGCTTGGCCAATTCCACCGGGTCCAGCGTGGTGACGGCGTGCTCGGCCAGGGCTTCCACGATGGTGCGGATATCGCGGATGTGCACCGACTCGTCGAGCAGCAGCTGCAGGACTTTCTGGAACACGGCAATCGACACCATCTTGGGTACTACTTCCTCGATCAGTTTGGGCGCCAGCCGGCTCACATGGTCAACCAGTTGTTGCGTCTCGGTGCGGCTCAGCAGACGCGACGCCTGCACCTGCATCAAGTGTGACAAATGCGTGGCCATCACGGTCTCGGAATCAACAACCGTAAATCCGGCCATTTGCGCTGTTTCCCGCTGGCGCTCGTCGATCCAGTGGGCGGGCAGGCCGAACGCCGGATCAGTCGTGGGGGTTCCGACCAGGGGCGTCGTGATGCCGCCCGGATTGATGGCCAGCGACATGCCCGGGAAGGCCTCGCCTTCGCCCACCACCACACCGCGCAAGGTGATGCGGTAGGCGCTGGGCTTGAGCTCGAGGTTGTCGCGCACGTGCACAGCCGGTGGGAGGAAGCCGACCTCCTGCGCGAACTTGCGCCGCACACCCTTGATGCGGTTGAGCAGGTCGCCCTGGCGGTTCTTGTCGACCAGCGCAATCAGCCGGTAACCAAGTTCCAGGCCGAGCTGGTCCACCGGTTGCAGGTCGTCCCAGCTGGCCTCGCCGTCATGGACGGGTGCTGCGACCTGCAGCGCGGGGTCGGGTTCCGGCGGGCGGTGGGCCAGTACCCAGGCTGCATAACCTATGAGGGTTGCGATGCTCAGGAACACCACATGCGGCATGCCCGGAATCACCCCCAACACTCCCATGATGAGCGCGCTGATGCCCAGCACCCGCGGCGAGATGAACATCTGGCCCATGATCTGGCGGCCCAGATCCTGTTCCTTGCCCACACGCGACACGACCATCGCCGCGGCCACGGATATCAGCAGGCCGGGCACCTGGGCCACGAGCGCGTCTCCGACCGCCAGCAGAATGTAGGTGTCGGCCGCCTGCCCCGCACTCAGACCGTGCTGCAATACACCCACGGTAAAACCGCCGAAGATGTTGATCAGGAGGATCAGGATGCCGGCGACAGCGTCGCCCCGCACGAATTTGGAGGCGCCGTCCATGGAGCCGAAGAAGTCGGCCTCTTCGGCCACCTCTGCGCGCCGACGCTTGGCTTCCTTCTCGTCGATGGTGCCGGCGTTCAGGTCGGCGTCCACCGCCATCTGCTTTCCCGGCATGGCGTCCAGCGCAAACCGGGCTGACACCTCGGCGATCCGTTCGGCGCCTTTGGTCACGACCACGAAGTTGATCACCACCAGGATAGAGAACACGATCAGGCCGACCGCGAAGTTGCCGCCGATCAGGAAATGCCCGAATGCCTCGATCACCGAGCCCGCCGCCCCCGGGCCGGTATGGCCTTCGAGCAGCACAACGCGGGTGGAGGCGACGTTGAGCGACAGCCGCATCAGCGTGGTCAACAGCAGGACGGCCGGAAAGGCGGCAAAGTCCAGTGGTCGCAGCATGTAGGCGGCCACCATCATCACCATCAGGGCCACGGCAATATTGATGGTGAAGAACACGTCGAGCAGCAGCGGCGGCAGCGGCAGCACCATCATCGACAGGATGGCCACCACCAGCATGGGCGCGGCCGCGCCCTGGGCCAGGGCCGCGTTCGAGCCGAGCCAGCGTTGTATCGGTTTGAGCGCGTCCATCAGGCCGCGACCACTCTGGAGTACGGATCGAGCTCGGGCGGAACCAGTGGCACGGGCGGCTCACCGGGCTGCGGCCCCTCGCCACGCAGCGCAGCCCTGAGGCGGTACACGTAAGCCAGCACCTGCGCCACCGCGGTGTACAGGCCGGCCGGAATGTCCTGTCCGAGCTCGGCGTGGGTATACAGCGCGCGTGCCAGCATTGGGGCCTGCACGACTGGAATGCCGTGGATGCGCGCCATGTCGCGGATCTTCAAGGCGAGCAGATCGGCGCCGCGCGAGATGGCTTGCGGCGCGTGCATGCTGCGTTCGTCATAACGCACCGCCACGGCAAAGTGGGTCGGGTTCATGACGACGAAGTCCGCCTTGGGAACGGCGGAGATGCTGTTGCTCTGCGCCAGTTCGCGCTGGCGCGCGCGCTGTTTGCCCTTGACCAGCGGGTTGCCCTCGGACTCCTTGTGCTCCTGCTTGAACTCCTGGTGCGACATCTTCAGGCGCGAGCGGTGCAGGAAGTGCTGCAGCGGTACGTCCACGATGGCCACCACCAGCACGACCAGCAGCAGCAGGCCCATGCCGACCCGCAGCCAGTCGCTAAGCTGCGTGATGGATGCCACGGAGGGCTGCATCATGCTCGCGACCACCGACTGTGCGGTGCTGATCAGGTACCAGCTGGATACCGCGCCCAGCACACAGACGATCAACAGCATCTTGGCGATCTCGGTCACTTTGTCTTTGGTGAAGAGACGACCAAAACCCGCCAGCGGATCGAGCCGGCTCAGGTCCGGCATGAGCGGCTTGAGGCTGCTGACCCAGCCGCCGACGGCAACCGAGGCCAGGGCGACAGCGACACCGGTCACCAGCGCGAATACCAGGCAGGCGATCAGCGCCGGGACAATCATCTCCTGCAGGCGCAGCAACATCACGTCCGGGTGCGCCATGCTGGCGGCGTCAAACATGAACTGGTGTCCCAGGTCCATGCGCAGGCGCTCCAGCAGGGTCGGCATCAG
>JANNDB010001054.1:0-2967 GCA_031387285.1 Betaproteobacteria bacterium
CTTCGGCTTTTGATTCAGTCCGTCGCGCCGTGGGGCCGCCTGCCTTCGTCGGCCAGAGCCACAGCACCAGCGTTGCGACCAGCAACAAGGCGACCATCGCCGCGACCGGCTTGGACAGGCGCGACAACAGCGGCACATGCCAGCCGTCGCGCGGGGCGCTGAATGAGCCGCGGCCATCCGGGTTGCCCAATGCGAGGCGGGGCGCCACATAACCGGGGAGAAGCTGCAGAACCGGCAATGGATCCGTCTTGAGGATCTTGCACACACTGGCTGCCAATGCACGCACGAAGACGGCGTCCGGCAACAGGTCATGCTGATCGGCTTCAAGCGCCTCCAGCTTCTTCACGGGAACCTTCAGGGCGACCGCCAGAGCGCCAATATGCATGCCGGCCTGCTCGCGTGCCTGACGCATCAGCGCACCAGCGGACAGCGTCGCACCGGCAGCACCGGAAGGACGGTCGGATGCCGTCTCGCCCGGCAACTCAGTCATCGAACGCCCTCCGATCCAGAAGCAGGGCCTCCCGCGACTGCCCGAACCGCTTGCGCATCTGCGTCGCAAGTTGATCGAATCCGTCGGTGTTGTTCATGCGTCGCTCAACCTTGATGCCCAGCCACAGCGATTCGGCATTGGCAAGGTCACTGTTGTTGATGCGCCGGATGTAGAACTGCGCGCGCGCGAATTCGCCGCGCTGGAACAAAAGGCTGGCCAGGTTGAACCCCGTGATCGGATTGCCGGCGTCCATCTCGTACGAGCGCTGCAGACTGGCCTCGGCCTCGGCACGCTGACCGGCCCGAATCTGGCATAGCCCCTGGGCCATCAGGGTTTTGGGGCGGTCTCCGTACTGCGGATTGACGAGTGCCTGCGTGAACATCTGGTTGGCTTCCGCAAAGCGGCTCTGCTGGCACATCAACCAGCCATGGTTGTGCAGCACATTGGAGTCCCCCGGACTGAGCACCAGGGCACGCCGGAAGCTCTCTTCCGCAAGCCGAACGTCGTTCAGCCGCATGTAGATCAGGCCGCGCAGGTTGAAGGCGTCGGCAAAGTTCGGATCGGCGGACAGCGACTGCTTGAGTTCATCCAGCGCCACGGTGGTCTGGCCCTCTTCGAAATACCCTACCGCAAGTTCCAGACGGATGCGGGCGCGCTTGCGACCCTCCGGCTCATCTGAATCCGTCACCAGATCGTTGCTCTGGCCACCCTTTGCGGAGGTCGCCCCTGGGTCACTGGCGCAACCCGCCAGGGCGAGGCCCACGCAAAGCAACAACAATACAGTCTTTAACCTGCGCACAAGCGTGGAATATCCGTCAATGGGTTGGCGCATGGGCAGATTCTCCTGTCACAACGGTGGGGCCGACATGGCCGACTTGATCGGGATACTGCGCTGCCGCGCCATCCGGGACTCCACGCCGGTGCGATCCTGTACGTCGCCGGCCAACTGGCCGCAAGCGGCGGCAATGTCGTCGCCACGCGTCTTGCGCACAGTGGTCACAAGACCGGCCTCTGACAAGACGGCGGCGAAAGCGGCGACGCGCTCGCGCGGGGAACAGGTCAAGCCCGAGGCAGGAAAAGGGTTGAACGGGATCAGGTTGAGCTTGCACCAGGCCGTGCCTCCCCCGTGTGTACGTACCAGATCCACCAGGGTACGCGCCTGCGCATCGGAGTCATTGATGCCATCGAGCATGCAGTATTCAAACGTGATGAAGTCGCGCGGCGCGCAGGTCAGGTAGGCCACACAGGACCGCAGCAGTTCCGCCAGCGGGTACTTTCGATTCAAGGGCACCAGATGGTCGCGCAAGACGTCGTCGGGCGCGTGCAGCGAAACCGCCAACGCGACCGGACAGTCCTGGGCCAGCCTCTCGATCATGGGCACGACACCGGAGGTGGACACCGTGACGCGACGTCGCGAAAGGCCGTATCCATGGTCATCGAGCATGGTGCGCAGCGCCGGAACGAGCGCGCTGTAGTTTTGCAGCGGCTCGCCCATGCCCATCATCACCACATTGGAGATGACCCGCTCGGTACGCCCCAGGTGGCGCCGCAGGAAATGTTCGGCAAACCACAGCTGCGCGATGATTTCCCGGGTATGCAGGTTACGGCTGAAACCCTGGTGGCCAGTCGAGCAGAACCGGCAGCCAACCGCGCATCCCGCCTGCGACGAGATGCACAATGTCCCGCGATCCTGTTCGGGGATGAACACGGTCTCCACGGCGTCCCCATTGCCCACGTCGAACAACCATTTGATCGTTCCATCGGCCGATTCCTGCTGGGACAAGACCGGCATGGCGCGCACCTCAGCCGAGTCCTGCAGCTTGCGCCGCAATGACTGCGCCAAGTCGGTCATCGCGGCAAAATCGGAGGCGCCCTTCTGGTGAATCCAGCGGAACAACTGGACTGCGCGATAATGCTTTTCTCCCTGTTGGGCGCACCATGCCGCCAAACCCTCGAGGTCATGATCGAGCAGGTTGGCAGGCATGCGAAGGGTTACCGCGAGTAAATGTTCATGCCGGGAAAGAAAAACGCCAGTTCCACCGCAGCGGTTTGCACTGCATCGGAACCATGGACGGCGTTGGCATCAATGCTGTCGGCAAAGTCGGCACGGATGGTTCCGGCGGCAGCCTTCTTCGGATCCGTGGCGCCCATCAGGTCGCGATTTTTCAAAACGGCGTTTTCGCCCTCGAGCGCCTGCACCATTACCGGGCCCGACACCATGAAACTCACCAGATCGTTGAAAAACGGACGCCCTTTATGGACGCCGTAAAAGGCTTCGGCTTCGGAACGCGACAGGTGCACCATGCGGGCCGCAATGATCTTGAGGCCGGCTGCTTCAAAGCGCGCGTAAATCTGGCCGATCACGTTTTTTGCCACGGCGTCCGGCTTGATGATGGAAAGGGTGCGTTCAATGGTCATTGGTTTTTCCTGAGCTGATATTGGCAATGATTGCCCAAGCGGGCAAAGCCCTGTATTTT
>JANNDB010001073.1:0-2083 GCA_031387285.1 Betaproteobacteria bacterium
GCACCGGGCCGTGGTGGTCGCATCCTATGTCCGCTGGGTGACCACTTTGTGACAAACAGCATAACTGCCCATGGCGCAGCCCGATGCAGGATTTACCCCTATGACATCGCAATCATCGTGCCTGATGCGCTTGCACCAGGCACTCTTGAAACAGGCGGGCGGCGCGCGAGGGCTCCGGGGCGCGCCGAAGTATTCCAAGGAAACTGCAGTCGTAGCGAAACAGGACGGGGTTCACGGCCCGCATCTGGCCTGCGCGCGCGAATCCGTCCGCATAGTGGTCCGGCAGGAAACCCAGGAAACGCCCCGAGAGGATCAGGGTGGCGATCGCCTCCTGGTCAAATGCGGTTGCGGTGCGCGCAAGCCGCATCTGCTGGCTGATCTCCATATTGGGCGAGTGGTAACCCAGGCCTGCAAAGTGGTGTTGGGCGATGTCGCGCCAGGTGAGTTGCTCGCCCGGTACCCCAAAAAGCGGATGCCGCGCACCGCAGTAGAGCAGCATGGTCTCCAGAAACAGCGCGTCGTAGAGCAGGCTGTCGGAGCGCCGGTGGCCCGGAATCACGCCGACATTGAACTGGCCATCGATGACGCCGCGCTCGATGGCGTTGATAGGTGCCACATGCAGATGCAGTGACACGCCGGGCGCACGGCCGCAGAAAAGGTCGATCGCCTCGGCCACATGCGCCGCCGGGTTGCTGGCCGTCTTGTCGAACACCGCCACGCTGAGTTGCCCGCCCATGCGCTGGTGAATTTCGTCGATGCTGGCGCGGAAGGCTTCCGTGGACGCCAGCAGGCGCAAGGTCTCGGCATAAATCTGCTCGCCCTCGGGCGTGAGCGAAAAGCCGGCGCGGCCACGCCGGCACAGCGTCAGGCCGAGCCGCACCTCCAGGTCTTTCACATGGCGGCTGATCGTCGAAGTGCCTATGTTTAGCTCAAGCTCGGCGGCCGCCATGCCACCGCAATCCACCACGCTCTTGAAGACGCGCAGCAGGCGCAAATCCATGTCGCCCAGTTGACCGAGCAGGGCGCGGTTCTTTACTTGCATAAATTAGCAACTAAATAGTGATATTTACACATTCATAAGAGTAACAGACCGTCTGACAATTGCCCATTGCCCAGCCCACCCTACGGAGACCGCCATGAAGCTTGACACCGCCCAGCACCTGCAGCCCGCCGCCCGCACCGACGCCGCCTGGCTCGAAGCACACTGGATGCCGTATACGGCAAACCGCAACTTCAAGGCCAACCCGCGCATGATGGTCAGCGCCCAGGGCGCCTACTACACCACGTCCGAGGGCAAACGCGTATTCGACGGTCTCTCGGGGTTGTGGTGCTGCGGGCTGGGCCATGGCCGGCCCGAGATCACGGCAGCGGTGAGCAAGCAGATCGCCACCCTCGACTACTCGCCGGGTTTCCAGTACGGCCACCCGCTGTCCTTCGAACTGGCCAACAAGATCAAGGAATTGACGCCGGCCGGGCTCGACTACGTGTTCTTCACCGGCTCGGGCTCCGAGTGCGCCGACACCTCGCTGAAGATGGCGCGCGCCTACTGGCGCACCAAGGGGCAGGCCAGCAAGACCCGTTTCATCGGGCGCGAGAAGGGTTACCACGGGGTCAACTTCGGCGGCATTTCGGTCGGCGGCATCGTTGCCAACCGCAAGGCTTTCGGCCAGGCGATAGAGGCCGACCACATGCCCCACACCCAGCTGGCCAGCAACGCCTTCTCGCGCGGCATGCCGGCCAAGGGCGCGGAGCTGGCCGACGACCTGCTGCGGCTGATCGCCCTGCATGACGCCTCCAACATCGCTGCGGTCATCGTCGAGCCGTTCTCGGGATCGGCCGGCGTGGTGATTCCGCCGGTGGGCTACCTGCAGCGCCTGCGCGAGATCTGCACGGCCAACAACATCCTGCTGATATTCGACGAGGTCATCACCGGTTTCGGCCGCGCCGGCGCATTCACCGGCTCCGAGGCGTTCGGCGTCACGCCCGACATCCTGAACGCCGCCAAGCAGATCACCAACGGCACGCAGCCGCTGGGCGCCGTCGTGGCGACCAAGGAGATCTACGACACCTTCATGGCAGCCGG
>JANNDB010001102.1:0-3183 GCA_031387285.1 Betaproteobacteria bacterium
GCCTTCACGCGCAACTTTGGCGACCTGGACGATTACGCCACCCAGCCCTTCAACCGGCACCCGGAAATCGACGAGGTTTTCGTCCTCACCAACAAGCACAACAAAGGCAAGCCCTCCCCGACCTACAACGCGGGGCAGAACTGGCACACCGACCTCTCCTACACGACGCGGCCCGCCAAGGCCACGAGCGTCTACTGCATCGAGAAGCCCACGGTGGGCGGCGACACGATGTTCGCCAACATGTACCAGGCACACGATGCGCTATCCGAAGGGCTGCGCGCAACACTGGCTGGCCTGCGCGCCTTCAATACGCTGTTTGGCACCCGCACCCTGGCACTGCGCGGACGGCGGCCGTTCAGCTCGATCGAGGAGGGTGAGCTGGAACGGCAGGGCGGCAGCTGGCACCCGGTGCTGCGCAAGCACGAGACCAGCGGGCGCTGGGCGCTGTTCGTCAACGAGCAGATGACGGACCGTTTCGAGGGCTGGAGCGTCCTGGACAGTGCCCCGCTGCTGGACTACCTGTTCGGCCTGGCGATGCGGCCTGCACACCAGTACCGGCACCGCTGGCGGCCGGGCGACGTCATCATGTGGGACAACCGCTGTACCCAGCACTACGCGCCGCTGGACTACGACTTCGCGAACCTGGAGACGCCGCAGAACCGGCGCCTGATGTTCCGCAGCACGCTGGCCTGAAAGGAGACTGGGGCCATGCGCTTGTTCGAAGGCTTTGAGAGCCACGACATCCCGGTTGGCGGTGTCACGATCCGCTGTGTCGCGGGCGGACGGGGTGAGCCCGTGCTGCTGCTGCACGGCTACCCGCAGAACCTGGCCGAATGGGCGCGCCTGGCGCCGCTGCTGGTGGGCGAGCGCCGAGTGATCTGTGCCGACCTGCGCGGCTATGGCGACTCGTCAAAGCCGGTTGGCCTGCCGGATCATTCCAATTATTCGTTCCGCAGCATGGCGGCAGACCAGGTGGCGGTGATGCGCTCGCTGGGCCACGAGCGCTTCGACGTGGTCGGGCATGATCGTGGCGGGCGGGTGGCGCACCGCATGGCACTGGACTGGCCGGATCAGGTCCGCTCGCTGTCGGTTCTGGACCTGGTGCCCACCTGGGCGTTGTACAACCAGGTCAACCGGCGCATTGCCTCCACCTACTGGCAGTGGTACTTCCTGCCCTTGCCGAGCCCCTTCCCCGAGCGCCTGATCGGCGCCGACCCCGACTACTACTTCGAGAACTGCCTGGTAAGCGTCGGCGGCAAGGGGCTGGACCACTTCGATCCGCAGATGCTGGCCGAATACCGCCGCTGCTGGCGCGACCCAGCCATGATCCATGCCTCCTGCTGCGACTACCGCGCCGGCCGCAGCATCGATCTGGAGCACGACGAGGCCGATCTGCAGCAGAAGGTGCAATGCCCGGTGTTCGCCCTCTGGGGCGCCGACGGCCTGATGTGCCAGCTGATGGACATCGAGGCCGCCTGGCGCGAACGGTGCTCCCGCCTGCGGGTCGGTACGGTTCCTGGCGGCCACTGGTTTCCCGAGCATGCGGCGCCCGAGACGGCCAAGGCGCTGCGCGAGTTCTGGGCCACTATCTGAAACATCCAACACGCAAAGGACGGACATGACGGGACGATTCGACGGCAAGGTGCTACTGGCCACCGGCGGTGGCTCGGGGTTGGCGGCGGCGGTGGCGCGCCGCTTCACCATGGACGGTGGGCGCGTGGCGCTGCTGGACATGCGCGGCGAAGCGGCGCGCGCGGTGGCTGCGGAACTGCCCGGGGCCATCGGGCTGGAGGTGGACGTGGCCAGCGAGGAGGGCGTGCGCGACGCCGTGGCGCAGGTGCACCGTCACTTCGGTCGCATCGACTGCGCCTTCTGCGCGGCCGGGCATGCCGATTTCGACCCGATCGAGAAGTGGACGCTGGAACGCTGGAACCGGATGATGGCGGTTCACCTTGGCGGAACCTTCCTGGTCGTCAAGAACGTGCTGCCCATCATGCGCGCCCAGGGCGGCGGGTCGATTGTCAACGTGGCCTCGATCGCGGCATTGACCGCGCAGCCGAACAATGCTGTCTACGGCGCCGCCAAGGCCGGCATCATCGGCTTCACGCAGCAACTGGCCCAGGAGGCCGCGCCGACTGTGCGGGTCAACGTGGTCGCGCCCGGTCGCATCCGGACCGGCATGACCGTGCCGCTGTGGACCCAGCGCGCCGGCGGCGACCTGGCCAAGGGCGCGGCACAGGCAGCGGCGCTGAACATGCTCAAGCGCACCGGCGAGCCGGACGACATCGCGGGGCCGGTGTGCTTCCTGTTCTCGGACGATGCCGCCTTCATGACGGGCAAGACCCTGGTGCCCGACGGCGGCGAGGTGCAGATGAGCGTCTCCATGGTGTCTGCACCGGCGCCCGGCGCCGGCCAGGCCGGGCACTGAGCCCATGGGCTCGCAGACCGAAATGGTTGGCGACGCCCGTGGCCGCGTGATGGCCATGGACTCGGCCTACGACGTGGTGCCGGAAAACCGCGACCGCGACATCGTCATCAATGCTTCCTACTGCGGTGTGCTGCCGGCGCGCTTCATAGCGGCGCAGCGGCCGCGTGGCGCGATTGGCGTGGATTGCGGCGTCGGCCCGGCTGGCGCATCGGTGGCCGGCCTCTGGTATCTGGAAGCGCTGCAGATTCCAGCGGCGGCCGCCGACGTGATGACGGTCAAGCTCGGTGACGGCGTGGATCTGCACACCCACGGCGTCATCAGCTTTGCCAATCAGCCCGCGGTCGACTGCGGTGTGCGGCCCGGCATGTCGGTGCGTGACGCCGCGCAGCGCATGCTGGCGGTGGATCTGCGTGCGCCGTCGGCTGCGGATGTCACCAACCGCACCGTGGTGGACTCAGGCCCGGACGGACGCCAGGTCGTATGCACCGACTCCATCGCTTTCGGACTGCCCGAGGACGTGCGCAATGTGCTGGTGACCGCCGGCCACACAGGCCGCAGTGCCGTGCCCTACCTGCTGCAGGTGCGGCCGTTCGGATTCATCTGTTCCGACGGTGGCAAGGGCCGTGATGACGCCGGTGTCGCCGGGCTGGCCATGGTCGAGCACGAAGGCCTAGCGGGAGCGACCGTGGACGCCCGCCTGGCCCGCATGGGAGACGGCCTGAGCAGCTACCGCGATGGCACCATCAGCGCAGTGA
>JANNDB010000018.1:0-2919 GCA_031387285.1 Betaproteobacteria bacterium
CGCGGCCAGTGTCCAGGTCTTTCACCGGGTGGTTGGCGCCGTGGTGGCCAAACTTCATCTTGAAGGTACGCGCACCCGATGCCAGCGCCAGAATCTGGTGGCCCAGACAGATGCCGAAGGTAGGAAGGCCCGCATCCACCAGGGTGCGCGTGGCCTCAATCGCGTAGCGGCATGGTTCTGGGTCGCCCGGACCGTTGGAGAGGAAGATACCGTCGGGACGCAGGGCCAGAACCTCCTGCGCCGAGGTTTGGGCCGGCACAACCGTTACCTTGCAGCCCCGTTGTGCCAGCATGCGCAGGATGTTGCGCTTCACGCCAAAGTCAAAGGCCACCACATGGTGACGTGGATTTCCCTGGTGGCCAAACGACGGCGCCTGACCCTGCCCACCGAGTTGCCATTCGGTTTCGCTCCAGGAGTACGGCTTGGCCGCACTGACAACACGCGCCAGATCCAGTCCCTGCATGGAAGGCGCCTGACGCGCCCGCGCGATGGCCTGGTCGACCAGCTCCTTGCTGATTGCCTGCCCTGGCGCCAAACCGAGGATGCAGCCATTTTGCGCACCCTGGGTGCGTAAATGCCGCGTCAATTTGCGTGTGTCGAGGCCGGCAATCGCGACCGTGCCAGCCGCGCGCAGGTAATCAGACAGGCTGCCCGTACTGCGAAAATTGGACGCCACCAAAGGCAGGTCACGTATTACCAGGCCGGCGGCTTGCACCTTGTCCGACTCGTCATCCTGCGGGTTGACCCCGTAGTTTCCGATGTGCGGGTAGGTCAGCGTGACGATTTGCTGGCAGTAACTCGGGTCGGTCAGGATTTCCTGGTAACCGGTCATCGCCGTATTGAAGACGACTTCACCCACACAGGTGCCAGCGGAGCCGATCGAATCACCGAGATATACGGTGCCGTCCGCGAGCGCCAGGACGGCTTGAGGGAACTGCCCCTTGAGTGACAAAAGCACAGGGATCTCCGGGTTTGTTACGGGTACGCCCAAGCATCCACAAGATTTGACTCCTGGCTGCTGCTCTTGAAGGGGGATTCGACCTTGAATTTGCCTGGGCGCGGCTGCTTTCTGGAAAGCCTCCAATTATAGCCTTGGCCACTCTTGCGCCGGAGGCTGAGCAACCCCATCAGACGCGCAGGGCCAGCGCGCTGGCGTGCAGGCAGATCGCGGCTGCCGCTGCCACATTCAGCGACTCCTCCCCGCCGGGCTGGCCAATACGCACCGCAACGCTGGCCGCATTGCTGAGTTCTGCGCAAACGCCCTGCCCTTCGTGGCCAAAGACCCAGGCGCATGGACGTGGCAGCACCTGATGCTGGAGCAACACGCCGCCATGCGAACTCGTCACCACCAGGGGCAGTCCCATGCGCGTCACGTCGGCTTCGGCGACTCCCTCCACCAGATGCAGGGCGAAATGCGCTCCCATCGCGGCACGCAGCACTTTCGGCGACCACAATGCCGCAGTGCCAGAAAGCGCCAGTACCTGCGCAAAACCGAAGGCGGAAGCACTGCGCAGGATGGAGCCGACATTGCCTGCATCCTGAATGCGATCCAGCACCACAGTAGGCACGTCGGCGCGCGCCGGCCGGGCTTGCGGCAGAGCCATGACAAACCCGAAACCGGCCGGTGAGGGCAATGTGCCGAGGGCGGCAAACAGCTCGTCGGTCATCACTGCGCTGGCTGGCGCTGCGCGGCGCAGCGGGTCAGCGGCTCGCGCATAGCCGGACTCGGAATACACCACTGTCTGCGGCTTGGCGCCACGCAACAAGGCGGCTTGACACAGGTGCTCGCCTTCAATCCAGAACTGACCCGACTTGCGATAGGCGGTCGGCTGCTGTACCAGACGGCGCAGCAACTTGACCAGCGGGTTGTCACGCGAACGGACCACGGCGGGAGCCAGTGAAGCGGTATTCGTCACGGCAAGACCTTCGCCACAGGGCCAAACGAGCGCCGGTGCTCGGCGCAGGCGCCATGCTGTTGCAGCGCAATCAGATGCTGCCCGGTCGGGTAGCCCTTGTGGGCGTCGAACCCGTACAGCGGGTACTGCCGGTGCAGTTGCAAACACCAGCGGTCGCGGTGCACCTTGGCCAGAATGGATGCCGCCGAGATGCTCGGAATCAGCGCGTCTCCACGCACAATGGCTTCGGCCATGATGTCGATCACGGGGATGCGATTACCATCGACCAGCACCTTGACCGGCCGCAGGCGCAGCCCCAGGATGGCGCGGCGCATGGCCAGCATGGTGGCCTGCAGGATGTTCAAGTGGTCGATCTCCTGCGCCGAAGCCTCGGCAATGGAGCAGCACAAGGCATCGGCCAGGATGCGGTCGTACAGGCGTTCGCGCTTTGCCGCACTGAGCTTTTTGGAGTCTGCCAGGCCGCCAATCGGGCGTTTGTCGTCCAGGATGACGGCGGCAGCGACCACCGGCCCGGCCAGGGGCCCGCGCCCGGCTTCGTCCACGCCGGCGACCAGTCCCTGACGGGACCATTCGAAGCTCGCCTGCTCAGGCTGCGAGCACCTGTTCGATCGCATCGGAAGCCAGGCGCGCCGTATCGCGCATCAGGTCGTGGTGCAGGCTGGTGAAGCGGCGCTCGACCGCGGCGACCGCCGAGGGGTCGTCCAGCCATCGCGACACCGCCGCAGCAAGGGTGGCAGGGGTGGCTTGGTCCTGCAGATACTCCGGCACGACAAAGTCGCGGCAAAGGATGTTGGGCAGTCCAACCCAGGGTTGCAGCCGCTGACGGCGCATCAAGCGCCAGGTAAGCCAGTGCATGTTGTAGGCAATCACCATCGGCCGCTTGAACAATGCGGCCTCCAGCGTCGCGGTGCCACTGGCTACCAGCACGACGTCGCAGGCAGCCAGTGCCGCGTGCGATTGCCCCGCGAGAATCCGCACGTGTGCAGCCACACCTGCCCGGTGC
>JANNDB010000040.1:0-22621 GCA_031387285.1 Betaproteobacteria bacterium
AGACTCGAAAACACCCGAAGGCGGCCAGATCGAATGGGGTTACTACGAAGAGAAGAACCCGCGCATGTGCCACCCGCGCGACCTGCTCGAGAAGGAACAGGCGCGCCAGTCGCCTTCGCAGCGCGATCTCGAGTTGGAGCAGATCATGGCGCCGCTGGAACGGGCCATCGAACTCACGCCCATCCTGGCCGAGTTGGGCTACGACGAGAAGCACTCCTTCAACGGCTTGTTGCAGGTCACCACCGACGGCAACCCCTCGATCGGCGAATCCTCCAAGGTGCGCGGCCTGTGGTACGCCGAAGCCGTGTGGGTGAAAGACGCGCCCGGCGTGGGCAAGCTGGTGGCCGACTGGATGACCGATGGCACCACCCATCTGGACCATGCCCGCATCGACGTGGCGCGCACTTATCCGTACCAGCAGGACGAGCAATACATCCACGACCGCTGCTACGAGGGCGCCTTCAAGATCTACAACCCGCCGGTGCACAACCGCGAGCCCTACAGCGCTGGTCGCGGCATTTTCAAGAGCCCGTTCTACGAGCGCGAGAAGGCGCTCGGCGCCTACTTCATGGAACTCTCCGGCTGGGAGCGCGCGCATGGCTACGCCAGCAACGAGCACCTGCTCGCGGTCTATGGCGACAAGGTGCCGGTGCGTGCCAACGAGTGGGACAACCGCCACTTCTGGCGCGTGTCGAACGCCGAGCACCTCAAGATGTCGGAAGACGTGGGCATGGTCAACGTCTCGCACTTTGCCGAGATCGATGTCGAAGGCCCCGATGCGGCGGACCTGCTTGAATACATCTGCGTTGCCAAGGTGGGCGGTGACACACCGGTCGGCAAGGGCGTTTATACCCACTTCCTGGACGCCAAGGGCGGTGTGCGCGCCGACCTGACGGTGCTGCGTCTGGGCCAGGACCATTACCGCGTGGTGGACGGCGCCGACGCCGGCCACCGCGACCTGACCTGGATCCGCCGCATGGCGCAGGACCGGGGTGCCAAGGTCACGGTGACCGACACCACCACGCACTACGGTTGCCTGGGTGTGTGGGGGCCAAACGCCCGCACCACCATCCAGAAAATCGCCGACGAGCCGGATGCCTGGACGAACGAGAACTTCCCCTTCGCAGCGCTGCGCAATCTGAAGATCAAGGGTGTACCAGTGCTGGCCTTTCGCATCTCGTATGTGGGCGAGCAAGGCTGGGAGCTGCACTTCAAATACGAGGACGGCCTGGCCCTGTGGGACGCGCTATACGCCCTGGGCGTGACCCCGGTGGGCGTGGAAACCTATGCCAACAGCCGGCGCATGGAAAAGAGCCTGCGGCTGCAAAATGCCGACCTGCTGACCGAATACAACCTCATGGAATGCGACCTGGCCCGCCCCAAGTTCAAGGCGGCCGACTTCCACGGAAAAGCAGCGCACCTGAAGTTCCGCGAACGCGAGCACCAGCCTGCCACCCTGTGCACCCTGGTCATGACCAGCAATATCGACAGCACTGGTGTGGCGCGTTATCCGCTGGGCAGCCTGCCGGTGATGGACCCCGCAACCGGTGCCACGCTGATCGACGAACTGGGCCGGCGCTCCTACACCACCAGCATCGCCTTCGGCCCGACCCTCGGTAAGAACATTGCGCTGGCCTACCTGCCGCATGCGTACTGCGAGGTGGGGCGCGAACTGCAGATCCAGTATTTCGCGGATGTCTATCCGGTTACCGTCGCGGCAGTGGGGTATCGATCCTTGTACGACCCGGAGAATGTCAAGCCACGGTCCTGAGTGAGGCCATTCTGCCGCGCCCGGTGATCAAGAAGACCTTCGCCATCCGGGCTTCGATCCTCAACCGCCGCTGGCGCGCCAAGCAACAAGCCGGGTCACAGGAGCATCAGGCTCTTGCTGCTTGCGCCATGCACGGTACTCAGGGCCACCCGGTGGTCCAGGGTGACGAGGCAGCCCTGATGGGCCAGCGCCAAGGCCAGCAGGTACACGTCGGTGATCTGGTTGTGGCCAAGCACGCGCGACCAGTTAACCAGGCCATCGGACCGCAGAGACACGTCGTCCGGCCAGAACTCATGGTCCAAATCGGTGCAGATCTGCTGCAACTTGTTGCTGACGGCCTCGAAACCGGCCGGACCGGATTTGCTGTAGCCGGGCAGGTTCAGAATCCGGATTACGCCGTTTTCCACCAGCGGACAGGTGGCGATTCGGAGCTTGCGCTTTTGCGCAAAGGCCAATGCCTGGGCATGGTGTACGTGCGCTTCGTCCAGCAGGGCGACCCAGACGTTCACGTCGAGCAGATGGCGCAAGTCAGATGCCTTCCTGTTCCATCAGCTGCCGGACATGTTCGGTCGTGACGATTTCGCCGCGCGCCGGCAGCAGGGCGAATTTGCTCTTCGGTTTGGCGGGCCTGGCCACCGGCATGTTCTGCGCGCGTATGCCGTCGCGCGCCAGCCGTGAAATGGCCTCTCCAATGGAGATGTTTTGCCGTTGGGCATGCGAGCGGGCGTAGGCAAAGATGTCGTCGTCGATGGCAAGGGTGGTGCGCATGGCAGCACTCTAGCATCAAAACATCAGAATTGCATCAATTCGCCGCGCGGGCATTTCCGGTCCCGGCCGGTTCGGACCATCTCGTCAAGGCCGTTGCCACCGGGGTGCGACAACAGCCTGCGGCGTTGCTGCCACCTGGATCGACGCGCGGGGCCGTCGCTCCTTCACCACCAGCATCGCCTTCGGCCCGACGCTGGGCAAGAACATTGCCCTGGCCTACCTGCCGCATGCGTACTGCGAGGTTGGGCGCGAACTGCAGATGCAGTATTTCGCGGATGTCTACCCGGTCACCGTCGCGGCAGTGGGGTATCGATCCATATACGACCCGGTGAACGCCAAGCCACGGTCCTGAGAGAGGCCACGGACACTCCTTCGGGAAGCACTGGTGCAGAGTTGTCGCCCGCTGGCCGGCGTCCGCGCTGGTTCAGGGCTTGCCTTTGCCGCGCATCAGAATCTGGTGCAGCGAGGCCAGGGCGCCTCCGATCGTCAGCAACCATCCGGCAGCAGCCCCCACACGGAGCCCGGTGGTGGAATGGCGAACCTGCGCAGTTGGTGATTCCGCGAGGCTTTGCAGTGCTTTTCATCGGTTCCGTTCCATTCTAGACATCATGGCGGCATAGGGCTCGGCGGATCTGGCCTGGAATTGGCGCGCCAGTTGCGCTGGTGTGGCATTGCCTACACTCTGCCGATCCGCCGCCTCATCCGCAACCTCTGGATCTTCTGCGTGGAGCAATGCCGCCGGCTTGCTGCTGCCGCGAGGCGCCGCCCGCTACGGGCGGCCCTGTTCCTTCCTGCGCTCCTGCTTGTCTACATCATTGCGCTGGTGCCGTTCACGCCCAGTATTGGCGACCTGCGCAAGGCCAAGAGCGAACTGCCCTCTGTACTGCTGGCGCAGGACGGCACGGTGCTGGCCGAATACCGGCGCATCAACCGGGAGTGGGTGACGCTGGACAAGATCGCCCCCAGCGTGGTCGACGCCTTGATCGCCACCGAAGACCACCGCTTCTACGACCACCACGGCATCGACTTTCGCCGCACGGTGGGCGCGGTGTTGAACACCTTGCAAGGCGATTTGCAGGGCGGCTCCACCATCACCCAGCAACTGGCGCGCAACCTCTACCCCGATGACATAGGCCGCGCCACCAGCATCACGCGCAAGCTCAAGGAGGCGATCACCGCGCTGAAGATAGAGGCGGTGTATTCCAAACGCGAGATTCTGGAGACCTACCTCAATACCGTGCCGTTCCTGTACAACGCGTTCGGCATCGAGATGGCGGCGCGCACCTATTTCGACAAGTCGGCCAGCAAGCTGGACGAACTGGAAAGCGCCACGCTGATAGGCATGCTCAAGGGCACCAGCTACTACAACCCAGTGCAGAACCCCGAACGCGCCCGGGAACGCCGCAATCTGGTGCTGGCTCAGATGGCCAAAGGCGGCAAGCTCGACGCCGCCCGCATGGAGGTTCTGTCCAAGCGGCCGCTGAAGCTGGACTTCGAGCGCCAGACCGTGCAACTGGGCCCGGCGCCGCACGTCGCCCAGCGCCTGCGCAAATGGCTGATCGAATGGGCGGACGACAAGGGCTACGACATACAGGCCGATGGCCTGCGGGTCGTGACCACGCTCGACGCGCGGATGCAGAAGGCGGCCAACCAGGCCATGGCCAGACAGATGGCCCAACTGCAAACCCTGGCCGACGCGCGCTTCAAGGCGGGTCAGGAACGTGCCACGCTGCAGGCCGGCTTTCTGGCCGTGGACCCACGCGACGGGGCCGTGCGCGCCTGGGTGGGCAGCCGCGACTTTGCCGTGGAGCAGTTCGACCATGTCAGCCAGGCGCGACGGCAGCCAGGCTCGACCTTCAAGCCCTTTGTGTACGGCGCCGCGTTCATGCGGGGCATGCGCCCGGACGATACCTTGATGGACGAGGAAGTCGCCATCGCAACCGGCGGCGGTGCGGTATGGACGCCCAGCGACGCCACACCTCCCACCGGCCTGCCCACCTCGCTGCGCGACGGGCTGGCGTTCTCCAAGAACACCATCACGGCGCAACTGATGCAGAAGGTGGGCCCGCCGGCCGTGGGCAAACTGGCGCAGGCCCTGGGGGTGCGCCAGAGCAAGCTGGACCTGGTGCCCTCGCTGGCCCTGGGCACCAGCCCGGTCACGCTGGCGGAAATGGTGACGGCCTACGGCAGCATTGCCAACGGAGGCGATTACATCGCCCCGATGCTGGTGCTGCGCGTGGAGGACCGCAACGGCACGCTGCTGGAACAATTCGCACCGCCTGTAAGGGAAAGTGTGCCCGCCATGCCGCGCAAGGACACGCTGACCCTGGTCAATGCCATGCGCGGCGTGATCGACGAAGGCACGGGCAGCGCCATCCGCTGGCGTTACGGCATCCGCGCCGACGTGGCCGGCAAGACCGGCACCACGCAGGACAACACCGATGGCTGGTTCATCATGATGAGCCCGCAGCTGGTGGCGGGCGCCCGGGTCGGCTTCAATGACAACAGCGTCACCATGGGCAACTGGGGCCAGGGAGCAAGAAGCGCATTGCCGATGGTGGGCGACGTTTTCCAGCAGGCCCTGCGCGGCCAGTGGATAGACCCGAAAGTGGAGTTCGACATTCCACGCCCGAGGCCGAAACCTCCTCCTGTGCCGGAAGAGCCCAAAGCGCCGGTGAACCCGCTGGAGGCAATTACCGACGTGCTGGAAGGCATCCTGCGGAAATTGCGCTAGGTTCCGATCAGCCGCACGTTGGGCGTCAGATGATGTTGGACTCGACCAGTGGCGCATTCCGCGCAAGCCGCTCGGGTGACAGTGGCGAGAGGTCGATAGCGCCCCATTCGCCGCGCACCACAAACGATGCGAGGCCGCGGCCGACCGCCAGCGCGTGCTGCATGCCGTGGCCGGAAAAACCGCAGGCAGTGAACGCGTTGCGCCAGCCGGGCAAGGCGCCGACCAGGCCGTTATGGTCGAAGGTGTTCATCTCGTAATAACCGGCCCAGGCCGAACGTACGCGCAGCGCTTCAAAGGCGGGGATTCGCGCGGCCAGCACGGGCCAGATGGTTTCGTCGAACAGCCCGTGGTCGATCGCGTCGAGCGCGGCGTCGTCCGGGTCGCCGTCGCGCGGCGGAGCGCCTGTGAGGAACACACGCCCTTCCGGCCGCATCCAGACGCCGCTCGGGTCGATCAGCAGCGGGCAGCCGGGCAGACCCGCAGGGGCTTCGAGCACGAAGACGTCCCGCTTCCTGGCGCGTACCGGCAATGCGACACCGAGCGCTGCCGCCAGCGGGGCGCTCCAGGCGCCCGCGCACAGGAGCAGCTGCTGCGCGTCGAATCGCGTGCCGTCGGCGTCGACGGCGGCCCGAACGGTGTCGCCATGGGTGTCGAAGCCCCGCACGTCGGCACGCGTGAAGCGCACCCCGAGCGCGCCGGCCTCGCGTCGCAGCCGCTGGTGCAGCGCCGGACCGTCGAACCAGCCTTCACCCCGCGCGCCCCAGCTGCCGAGCCGGATGCCATCCGTGGCGAGCCACGGCCAGCGCGTACGCAGCGCGTCCGGCTCGAGCAGGCGGATATCGGCACCGGCGGCGCGCTGAACCTGGTTGAGCGTGCGTAGCGCACCGGCGCCGGCCTCGCTCGCCAGGTAGAGATAACCCGCTTCGACTAAGGACAGGTCGTTCCGCCATGGAGCCATCAGTTCCAGGCTGGCGCGCGACAGCGCGATGTTCAGTGGCGTGGAGAACTGCTGGCGGATCGAACTTGCGGACAAGGCGCTCGATGCCCGCGTGTAGGCCGGATCACGTTCCAGCACCAGCGCAGGCACGCCGTACGCGCGAGCAAAAAAGTATGCGGTGGCGCAGCCGATCACCCCACCGCCGACGATCACGAGACCCATACGGCGAGAGTCTACTAAGTCGCGCGGTATGTGCAGGAACTCGTTGACAGCCGACGCGATGAAACGTCCGTCGGCGGGGTTTTGCCGTGGGTTGCCGGTGCGGTGGCTGCAGACCGAGGGTATAGGCAGCACGCACGCATGAGGCACGCGCGCTACTTCGATCCGGTTGTCGTCAACCTGGACGCCCCCGTGCGTCAGGTGCAGCGATGCCATGCGTGCGCCACCCGCCCGCACCGGCGGGCTCGTCAGGGTGTCGTGGTGGTCGTGCTGCCGGGGGTCGAACTGCTGTCGGCCGCCGTCGTAGTGGTCGTGTCGTCGTGCCGCGGGCCACGATGCCCGTGGCCATGTCCGCGCGGACCCCGTGCGCCGTGTGCGGCCTCGGTGGCCGTGTCGTCCGCCGAGCGCGGTCCGCGGCCGTGACGCTCGCCCTCTGCCGTACTGGTGGATCCGGCGGCTGCACCCGCGGAAGTGCCGGCACTGCTGCTGTCGCCACGCGGACTGCGGCCGTCGACCCCGGCGTCGCCACGGCCACCGCCGCCGCTGCCTCCACCGCCTCCACCGCCTCCACCGCCCCCGCCGCCTCCACCGCCCCCGCCGCCAGGTCCACGGTCAGCGAAAGCGGGAACGGCGACCAGGCCGATGGCGATCACGGTCAGAGCCGCGGACAGGGTACGTTGCAATTGCTTCATGTTGATTCCTCCTGAGTTGACTGAACTGGGGGTTGCTCCCCATTCTCGTGGGAAAAAATCCCCCGAGTGACGCTAGTATATGTGGGAAAATATCCCTCTCAGAACAAATGTGGGATAAATTCCCGCAAAAAAGTCACAAACTGCTACCATCGCGATGCCATGTCGGCTCCACAGATCACCCCCAGCCCGGCCTCGACTGCGCCCTCGCCGGCGTTGCTGCGGGCATTGCGGCGCGCGTTGCGGCCGCTGGTGCGGCTCATGATTGCCCGCGGTGTCACGCTGCCGGCCCTGGTCGAGATGCTCAAGGGCTTGCTGGTCGACGTGGCCGACAAGGAGTTCGGCCTCGCGGGAAAGCCTCCCACCGACAGCCGCGTGAGTCTGATGACCGGCGTCCATCGCAAGGACGTCAGCCGGCTGCGCCGGGTGGCGGTCGACGACGCGGAGCAGGCGCCGCAAGCCGTGTCGCTCGGTGCCCAGCTGGTGGCCTTCTGGCTGGGCACGCCCGAGTACGTCGACGACCAGGGGCAGCCGCTGCCACTGGCGCGATTTGCCAGTGACGGCGGAGCGCGTTCGTTCGAGGCCCTGGTGGCCCGCATCAACAGCGACATTCGCTCCAGGGTGGTGCTCGACGAATGGTTGCGCCTGGGCATTGCGCGCCTGGACGACGAACGGCGCGTGTGCCTGAACACCGCGGCATTCGTGCCCGCGGCAGGGGAAGACGAAAAGGCCTTCTACCTCGGCCACAACCTGCACGACCACGCAGCTGCTGCCGCAAACAACCTGATCGGCGGGCAGCCACCCTTCATGGAGCGGTGCGTGCACTACGACGCCCTGAGCCTGGAATCGGTGCAGGCATTGCAGCGCCAGTCGGAATCCGCCGGGATGAAGGCCTTGCTGGCCATCAACCGTGCGGCGCTGGCTGCCGAGGAACATGACGCCACGGCACCCGGGCCGCGCCATCGCATCACCTTCGGCGTGTATGCCTATGCCCAGCCGGTCGAGGAAGCCGGCGCAGCCGACCTCACGCGATCACCGGGAGCACGGGCGTGATCGCGCGGCTCCTGCCCCTGCTGCTCGCCCTGCCACTGTGGGTGCAGGCGCAGTCCCCCTGCGCCGACGGGGGCGCAATCCACAATCCGCTGACGCAGCCGGCGGCGCTGATGCCGGGCGGAATCGGTGGCACCGGTGCGGTGGCGCTTCGGCCGGGCATGGGCGGCACCGGCATTCGGGACGAGGGCGGCATTGGCGGCACGGGGATTGTGGGTGTCATCACGGGTTTTGCCAGTGTCTGCGTCAATGGCGCCGAAGTGCATGTCGACGCCGGGACCGAGGTCATGGACGGTGCTTCGTCCGTGCCCGCGACCCGGCTCGCCGTGGGTCAATGGGTGGTGGTCCGGGCCGCTGGGGCGGATGCCAACCTGCGCGCGCGCAGCATCGCGCTGCTGCCGGCTGCGATCGGACCGCTCGGCGAAGTCGATCCGGCCCAATCGAGATTGCGCCTGCTGGGCCAGACCGTGCGGGTTGCGGACCCGGCGGCGCTGTCCGGCCTGCGCGCCGGTGAGTGGGTGCGTGTGAGCGGAGCGCGTGATGCCCAGGGTGACATCGTGGCCTCGCTGGTCGAGCGCGTCGGGCCGCAGGGGCAGGTGATGCTCACCGGACGCCTGGAGCGCTCCGCTGGCGACCGTCTGCACGTAGGCCCGACGGAGCTGCGTTTTCCGGGCCAGGCCTTGCCGCAAGGACTGCGGCCGGGTCAGGAACTGCAAGTCTTGGGTGACTGGGACGGCTCCAGCCTGGTGGTCCAGACCGCGGCCGCGCAGCCTACGCTGGCGATGCTGGGGCCGGTCGAACGGGTGTCGATCCAGGGCTACCTGAAGTCCATCGACAACCGTTCCCTGGACATCGGATCCGCGACCTTCGGGCTGGCCGCGGCGGCACAGGTCGTCGGGCTCGATGCAGGCGGGCTGGTGGCCGGGCGGTTCGTGCAGTTGCAGGGGAGGATGGGGTCCGACCGGCAGGTGGTGATCGATCGGATCGAAGTCCGGGAGGGACCTGGCGGGTCAGGCGCAGCCCGTTCTGCAGCAGCCGCCCGGGCGCGGACCGAAGCGCAGCGCCCGGCACGTCCGGGTGCCGAGGAAGAACCAGCGCGAAGAGGGACGACAGGGCCGGGCGGTGGCCCGGGTCCCGGTGGCAACTCCGGGCCCGGGGGGCAAGGCGGATCAGGCAGCGGCGAAGGCGAGCGCTCGGGCGGCGACAGGTCCGGGGGCGGCGGCGAAGGTGGCAGCGGCGGCAGTGGCGGCAGTGGCGGCGGGAAGGGCAAGTGAGCTCGTTGAGCCCTTCGTCGGAGGTCTGACCAGCACCGGCGCCGCTCAGGACCTGGAGCTGAACAACAACCACTACCTGACCTCCAAGGGCGGCTGCCGCGCCAAGGTCACGCAGGGGCTGGGGTACAAGGCCCGAATCGGGACCGACAAATTGGTATGGGGCTACGGAGATGCTGGCCAACTTCCAGGGTGGCAGCGGCAACAGCCTTGCGGCCTACCAGAGCGAAGACCTGCGTATCACCACGACACGCTTCAAGGTGTCGCGCGCCTTTGGCGAGGTTGTGCGACTTACAGTCGGCCATTCTGTGCGATTACACTGATTCGCGGGCAGCCCGGCGCAGCTCCGTCGGTCCCAGTATCCGAAAGGCCCCCACCACCGCCGTGATTGCCGAGCGAACATGAATCTGCGCGCCAAACTGCTGCTTGTCGCCATCGTCCCGCTGATGGTGTCGCTGGGCCTGACCGCCTTCGTATTGCGTCAGCAGCAGATCGAGCTTGCACAGCGTCAGCAGGCTTTCGTCCGGGCTTCCTATACGGAAGCCTCCGAGTCGGAACTTCGGCATTACGTGGCTTTGGCATTGAGCACGGTCAGTCCGCTCTACAACACGGGGCGCGACGATGACGAAATCAAGAGGCTGGCGATTCAGCAACTCGCCCAGCTGGACTATGGACCGGACGGCTATTTCTTCCTTTACGCATTTGACGGCACCAACCTGATGCACCCGCGCCAGCCCGAACTGGTGGGGCGCCAGCTGATGGGCCTGCGCGACCCAAACGGCCTGCCCGCGATCCGCATGATGATCGACAAGGCCCGCGCCGGAGGCGGTTTCCTGAACTATGCCTGGAACAAGCCCTCTACACGCGAGGTGGCACCCAAGCTGGCCTACGTGACTGGGCTTTCGCGCTGGAACTGGATGATCGGCACCGGCATCTACACCGACGATCTCGACCTGGTGATCCTGCAGCTCGACCGGCAGTTGCAGACCAGCCTGGCGACAACCCTGCGCTGGATCGCGCTCACGGCTTTCGCTTCGGTGGCCGTCGTGCTGGCCGGGGTGATGGGCCTGGGCATCAACGAGCTGCGCGCGGCCGACGCCAAGCTGACGCTGCTGGCGCGCAAGCTGGTGCGCTCGCAGGAGGACGAACGCGCCTGGCTGTCGCGCGAACTGCATGACGGCACCAGCCAGACGCTGGTGTCGGCCAAGCTGCTCACCGAGTCGGCTCTGGAGCGCATGCCGGAGCAGGGCGAAAAGACCCGCACGACGCTGCTGCGCGCGCTGGACCGCATCAACACCTCGCTGAGCGACATCCGTGGCATGTCCCACCGGTTGCGGCCTACCGAGCTGGACACGCTGGGCCTGTCGACGGCACTGCGCCAGCTGGGGGAGGAGATGTGTTCCGCAACCGGAACCGCATTCGAACTGGCCGCCCGCGAAGACGTGGCCGTGCTGCCCAACGAGATCAAGACGACCCTGTTTCGGGTCAGCCAGGAGGCCCTGACCAACGTGCACAAGCATGCGGACGCGACCCGTGTTCGCATGGTGCTGGAGTCCGACCAGGAGGGTGTGCGCCTGAGCGTGGAGGACAACGGACGCGGCTTCGACAGCAACGCCGTCGCCGACAACCCGCGCCGGGGCATCGGGCTTCACAACATGCGCGAACGCCTGGTGGCGATCGGCGGCAGTTTCGTGGTGAGCTCGCGCCGGCAAGGCACCTTGCTGGTGGCCATGGTCCCGGCGGCGGCCATCCGGCGCTTCGCCAGGGTGACATGAGCACGCTGGGCCGCACCAAGGGCGAATACCGCAGTGCGCAGCACGGAGGATGCCTGATGACCGACGCCGGATGACCGCACACGACACCCCGCCGATCCGCGTCCTGCTGGTGGACGACCACCCGCTGGTACGCGAAGGACTGGCTGCCCGCATGGAGGGGGTGGCGGACATCGAGGTGGTGGGGCAGGCGGGTGACGCGGAGCAGGCCCTTCTGCGCCTGGCGGACTGCCGGCCACGGGTCGTCCTGACGGACATCGGCATGCCCGGCAGGAACGGCATCGAGCTGGCGGCGCTCATGCTTGCGCGTGAACCAGGCCTCATCGTGGTGATGCTCAGCATGTACGACAACATCGAATATGCGCAACGAGCCCTCGCTGCGGGCGCTCGCGGCTATGTGCTCAAGGACTCGCCATCGGCCGAGATCCTGGCCGCCATCCGCGCGGTGGCGGCCGGCGGAACCTACCTCAGCCCGGCACTGGCCCAGCGCATGTTCCGTGCGCCGGCGCAGCGGCCGCTGTTGTCCGAGCGCGAGCAGGCCATCCTGGCACTGATCGGCCAGGGCCAATCGAGCAAGCAGATCGCGCGCGCCCTGGACATCGGCGTGCGCACCGTGGAAACCCACCGCCAGAGCATCCGTCGCAAGCTCGACCTGGGTGGACAGGCCGAACTCATCCGTTATGCGGTCGAGTTCGCCGCGCGCGGCAGCGGCCCGGTGTGACCTCATAGGGTTTACGAGTACGTGGTGACGCGGAGCGCCACTGCGTGTTGGAACGGACGACGGCGGGTGCAATGCTTGGCACCATTCACGCCACGCCGGTGCGCCATGCAGGCACCGTGCGGCCCTTCCCCGCACACTTAGGAGACACCCCTTGAAGACGAAACTCAACACCCTGGCCGCGACACTGTCGCTGGCGCTTTCCGCCCTCGCCGTCCAGGCGGCCGAGCCGATCAAGATTGGCGTCGACGGCCCGTTCACCGGGGGGTCGTCGTCGATGGGCGTATCGATGCGCGACGGCGTGCGCCTGGCCACCTCGGAAATCAACAAGGCCGGCGGTGTGCTCGGCCGCCAGATCCTGCTGGTCGAACGCGACGACGAGGCCAAGAATGAGCGCGGCGTGCAGATTGCCCAGGAGCTGATCAACAAGGAGAAAGTGGTTGCGGTTGTCGGCTACATCAACACCGGTGTCGCCCTGGCGTCGCAGCGCTTCTTCCAGGAAGCCAAGATCCCGGTCATGAACAACGTCGCCACCGGCACGCTGGTCACGCACCAGTTCGACGACCAGCCGGACAACTACGTCTTCCGCAACGCCGCGCACGACAGCATCCAGGCTCCGATGATCGTCGAGGAGGCGATCACCCGCCGCGGGTTCAAACGTGTCGCCATCCTGGCCGACTCCACCAACTACGGCCAGCTCGGTCGCGCCGATCTGGAGGCCGCGTTGGCCCAGAAGGGCATCAAGGCGATGGCGGTCGAGAAGTTCAACATCAAGGATGTCGACATGACGCCGCAGTTGCTCAAGGCCAAGGAAGCAGGCGCCGAAGCCGTGTTGACCTATGCCATCGGGCCGGAACTGGCGCAGATCGCCAACGGCATGACCAAGCTCGGATGGAAGGTGCCGATGATCGGCAGCTGGACCCTGTCGATGGCCAACTTCATCGATAACGCCGGCCCCGGTGGCGAAGGCGCGCGCATGCCGCAGACCTTCATCCAGGAGCCGACGACACCCAAGCGCCAGTCGTTCATCGTCAACTACCTCAAGACCTTCAACCCCAAGGACAGCCGCATCGACTCGCCGGTTTCCGCCGCGCAGGGATATGACTCGGTGTACCTGCTGGCTGCCGCCATCAAGCAGGCCGGTTCGACCGATGGGCCGAAGATCAAGGCCGCATTGGAAGACCTGAAGACGCCGGTGCTCGGCGTGGTGACGACCTACACCAAGCCTTTCAGCGCCAAGGACCATGAGGCCATCACCGTCAACATCCCGGTATTCGGCGAGGTCAAGGGCCAGCGCGTGGTCTACGCCTACGACGCGGATGCCAAGAAGGCCTCCGAAGTGCGCGTCAAGGACGTCGCCGCCAAGGGCGCGCTCGTCGTCGCCCCCAAGAAGTAAGCCATTCTTGATGACTTGCCGGAAGCGCTTGTGCAAGCCAGCGCCCCCGGCCCTTCGAATCTGACGGGGCGACCATGCAAATCCTGACCCAACTCGTCTTCAGCGGCATCGCGCTGGGCATGATCTACGCGGTCATCGCGTTTGGCTACCAGCTGACGTTCGCGACATCCGACACCCTGAATTTCGGGCAGGGGGAAGCACTGATGCTCGGGTCGCTGGTGGGACTGACGCTGGTCACCAAGCTCGGGCTGAACTACTGGCTGATGCTGCCCGTGGTCTGCCTGTTCGGCGTGCTGCAGGGCGCGCTGGTGGAACGCATCGGCGTGCGGCCGGCGATCAAGATCAAGAGCGAATTCGGCTGGATCATGTCGACCATTGCGCTGGGTGTCATATTCAAGAACGTCGCCGAAAACGTCTGGGGCCGCGACGACATCAAGTTTCCGTCGCCGCTGCCCGAGGCGCCGCTGCACTTTCTGGGCGCCAACGTCCTGCCGATGGAAATCCTGGTCGTCTTCGGCGCGCTGGCGCTGATGCTGGCCGTCGAGTTGTTCAACCGGCGCTCGATCTACGGCAAGGCGGTGGTGGCCACCTTCAACGACCGCGACGCGGCCAAGCTGATGGGCATCAACACCGGCTTGGTGATCACCTTTTCCTACGCGCTGTCCTCGCTGACCGCAGGTTTTGCGGGCGTGCTGATTGCACCGCTGACACTCACCGGCGCCACCATGGGTTCGGTGCTCGGCCTCAAAGCCTTCGCAGTGGCGATCATCGGAGGGCTGACCAGCGGCATGGGCATCGTCGTGGGGGGTCTGATCCTGGGCATCGCGGAAACCACCACCGGCTTTTACCTGTCCACCGGCTACAAGGACGTCCCCGGCCTGGTGTTGCTGCTGATCGTGCTGGCTTACAAACCCGCCGGGCTGTTCGGCAAAGCCGCGATCAAGAAGGTCTGATCATGAACACCACCACCAACCCGAGCCAGACGGCGTCAAGCGCCCGCCGCGGCCGGCTCACCGCCCAACCCCTGCTGCTCGGCCTGCTTGCCTTGGTCGCCGTGGCGGCGTTTCCATTCGCCGTCGGCAACCCCTACTACGTGCACCTGGTTGAAACCATTCTGATCTATGCCATCGTGCTGTTCGGGCTCGACATCGTCGTCGGCTACACCGGCCAGGTGTCGTTGGGTCACGCCGGCCTGTTCGGCATCGGCGCCTACACCGCCGGGGTTCTGGTGCTGAAGTTTGGGGCTTCCGTCTGGCTCACGCTGCCGGCCGCAATGGCGGTTGCAGCTGCGTTCGGCGCGCTGCTCGCGCTGCCGGCGCTGCGGGTCACCGGTCCCTACCTCGCGATGGTCACGCTCGCGTTCGGCACCATCATCCAGATCCTCATCAACGAGATGGATTTCCTGACTGCCGGGCCGCTGGGCATCAAGCTCGGAAAACCCCTGCTGTTCGGCCACCCGCTTGACGAGCAGGAGTTCTTCTGGCTCGTCGGCGCGATGCTGATCCTGTCACTGGTGGTCGTGCACCGGGTGCTGCGCTCGCACCTCGGGCGCGCCTTCGAGGCCCTGCGCGGCAGCCCGGTGGCATCCGACTGCATGGGCGTGTCGGTCTACCGCTACAAGGTGTATGCCTTCGTCGTCAGCGCGGCGCTGGCCGGACTGGCCGGCGCACTCTACGCCTACTCCGAGCAATACATATCGCCCAACACCTACAACTTCGAGCTCACGGTGCTGTTCCTGCTGGCCGTGATCATGGGCGGGCGCAAGAGCCGCATCGGCGCCATGCTGGGCGCCACCATCATCGTCCTGCTGCCCAAGCTGCTCGATGACCTGCAGCTTTTCCGCAGTGGCGCCGTGCTGCTGGCCGTGGCGATCGCCATCGGCGCATTGGCGCTGGTGCAGCGCAAGCGCACGACGCTGGCCCGTGTGACCGTGCCGGTGGTCGGCACGATTGCCCTTGCCGCAGTCTCGTTCGTGCTCGAATCGATGACCGACTGGCGGCTCTCGGTGTTCGGCATCATCACGCTGTTTGTCGTGTATTACCTGCAGGACGGAATTGTCGGTTTCGTTCGCCAGGCGCTCGGCCGCCGCGCGCCGGTGCAGGACGATGCCGAGGACGGCGTCGACACGCTCGCCGGTGCCGGGCGGCGCGATGCAATCGTGCAGGCGCGCCCGGCCGCATCGGCCGAGCTGCTGGTGGCACGCGACGTGCTGATGCAGTTCGGCGGCTTGAAGGCACTGAACAACGTGGAGCTGCGCGTGCGCCGCGGCACGGTGCATGGCCTGATCGGGCCCAACGGGTCGGGCAAGAGCACGATGATGAACGTGCTGACCGGCATCTATGTTCCCGCCGCCGGCACGATCGAGTTCGACGGCCGTTCGGTGGTCGGCCGCACACCCTCCGACATCGCGCTGTCGGGCATCGCGCGCACCTTCCAGAACGTGCAGCTGTTCGGCGAAATGACCGCGCTGCAGAATGTGCTGGTCGGACTGCACCATACGTTCGAGAGCAAGCTGCTCGACGTGGCGTTGCACCTGCCACGTTATAGGCGCGAGCAGCGGTCCGCCACCGAGCGCGCCCTGGACCTGCTGCGTTTCGTCGGGCTGGCCGATATGGCGCATGAAGAGGCGCGCAACCTGCCATACGGCAAGCAGCGCCTGCTGGAGATCGCCCGCGCGCTGGCGCTCGACCCGCAACTGCTGCTGCTGGACGAGCCGGCCGCCGGCCTCACCGCACCCGACATCAAGGAGCTGGTCGCCATCGTCGGCAAGATTCGCGAACACGGCATCACCATCATCCTGATCGAGCACCACATGGACGTGGTGATGGCCATCTGCGATACCGTCACCGTGCTCGATTTCGGCCAGAAGATCGCCGAGGGCGACGCGGCCGCAGTGCAGGCCGACCCCAAGGTGATCGAAGCCTACCTGGGCGGCGAGGCTGCCTGACCACCACGCAATTCCACGGAGCAAACCGCCATGCTTAGCATCCACAACCTGCACGCGGGTTACGGCAAGATCGAGGTGCTGCATGGCATTTCGATGGAAGTCCCCAAGGGCCAGGTGATCTCGCTGATCGGCTCCAACGGCGCCGGCAAGACGACGACGATGCGCGCCATCTCGGGCATGATCGCGCCCAGCGCCGGCGACATCACGCTCAATGGCCAGGCCATCGCCGGGCTGGAGCCCTACCACATCGCCAAACGGGGCCTGGCCCATTCACCCGAAGGCCGCCGCGTCTTTGCCACCATGAGCGTGGCCGACAACCTTTTGCTCGGTGCCTTCCCGCGCCTGACCGGCAGCCGGCCACGTGGCGACGTCAAGCGCGACCTGGATCGTGCCATGGACCTGTTCCCCCGGCTGAAGGAGCGGCGCACACAGCTGGCCGGCACGCTCTCGGGTGGCGAGCAGCAGATGCTCGCGATGGCACGCGCCGTGATGCTCAATCCCGATGTCGTGCTGCTGGACGAACCGTCGATGGGGCTGGCGCCGATCCTCGTGGAGGAGGTCTTCCGCATCATCGCCAGGCTCAAGGGCGAAGGCGTGACGATGCTGCTGGTGGAGCAGTTCGCTGCCGCGGCACTGGCTGTGGCCGACTATGGCTATGTGCTGGAAAACGGCCGCATCTCGGTGCAGGGTTCGGCCACGCAGCTGCGCAACGATCCGGCGGTCAAGGCCGCCTACCTCGGCGGTTCGAACGCCGGCCACTGACGCGGTGCGCCGCCCTCGGCTGCGCCATTCGGTTCGAACTCCAGGCGCTGCGCGACCGGACCCGGCGGTAGCCGCTGCGGCGTCAACAGTCTCGCGTAGTGCAGCTTGAGCCCGTTGTGCACGAATTGCCCGTGTCCGTCCTGGACGCAGAGGGCCCAGCCATCGGTCACGCCGCCTTCACAAATCAGGACGCCGTTCGGGCCGCCCTCAGTGTCCAGTTCCAGGTGCGCGGTGATTGCATGGCGCCGTCCGAGCACCTGCAGATCGACCTGATCGACCGCGTTCATGCTCTGGTCCTCGAGGTCGGCACCGAGGCGCCTGGCCACGCGTTCGACCCAATCGAGCCGCGTCACAAAGCTCCTGACGACGCGCTCCAGCGCGAGGTGCGGTGGTGCTGGTGGCACGCTGCGCTCGCCGTCATTGCCAGCGGGCAGCACGGCACCGGGGCCTGACCAAGGTCGATAGAGGACTGGCGCAAAATGGCGGCGTCGACACCATCCGGACCGTGGCATGAACCCGAACCTCTTTTATCGCCGCGGCCATTGCGCGCCGTCGTCGCCCATGCATCCGGCGCCGCGGTGACAGTCGGCCAATTCGTCCCGGACAAGGCCCGCCTGAGCATTGCCTGCGCGCTCGGCGGTTCGCTGGCGTTTTCGATCAACGACATCACAGTCAAGTCGTTCAGCGCGACCTTGCCACTGCACGAGGTGGTGCTGTTTCGGGCCGTGGTCGCGCTGCTGTTCACCGTGGCCTTCTTCGCCCCGGGCAGGACCGTTGCCGAGGTGTTCCGGACCCGCCGCCTGTCGTCGCACATGTTCCGCGGAGCCTGCGTCGTGGTCTCGAACCTGACCTACTTCACCGCGCTGGCCGCGCTGCCGCTGGCGGAAACGTCGGCCATCTTCTTTATCGCGCCGTTGCTCATCACCGCCCTGTCGGCGCTGGTGTTGCGCGAACATGTGGGTCCATTGCGCTGGTGGGCGCTGGTGGTGGGTTTGGCCGGCGTGCTGCTGATCGTCCGGCCCGGGTCGGTGACCTTCCAATGGGCGGTGCTGCTGCCGGCCCTTTCGGCCCTCGCTTATGCCGGCATGCATATCATGACGCGCAAGATGGGGCTGGCGGAATCGGCAGCCACGATGGCGGTCTACATCCAGCTCAATTTCATTGTCGTGTGCCTGGCGATGGGACTCGTGTTCGGCCGCGGCCAGTTCGCGGGCAGCGGCGACCCGTCGCTTGAGTTCATGTTCCGCGCCTGGGCCTGGCCTGGTATGCTGGACCTGGCGTTCTTCCTGGTGGCCGGTACCTGCAGTGCGACCGGTGGTTTCCTGATATCGCAGGCCTACCGCAGCAGCGCGGCTGCCCTGGTGGCGCCGTTTGAGTATTCCGCGCTGGTGCTGGCGGCGTTCTGGGGCTTCGCCATCTGGGGTGAGGTTCCTGGCTACATGTCGACCGCGGGAATCCTGCTGATCCTGTCCTCCGGTATAGCCGTCGCGGTGCGCGAAGCCTGGACGCGGCATCCTTCGCCGCAGGGTGCACAGGCCAGGCCCTAGTGGTAAGCTGAAACTCGCAAGCATTGCAGGAGTTCTGACATGCACCTGTTTTCCTGTCTGACATCTCGCCTGTGTGTCCTGACCAGCGCGGCCACCCTTGCCCTTGCCTTGGCCGCAGCACCACCTGCCGCGGCGCAGCAAAGCCCGTTGAACCGCCAGCAGGCGATGCAGGCGCTGAACCATGCCGACCCGTTGCGCCGCCTGGAGGGCATGGTGCGGCTGGCGGACATCGGAACCGCCGTCGACGCCGACGCACTGATGCCGCGCCTGCTGGACACCGACCCGACGCTGCGGCAGGCTGCGGTGGCGATCGTCTGGCGCCTTTGGGGCCGGTCCGGCGACGCCGCCATCGACAAACTCTACGAGCAGGGCATGGGCCTGATGCAATCGGGCAATCTGCCCCGGGCGACAGCGGTGTTCAGCGACATCATCAGCCAGCGCCCGGCGTTTGCCGAGGCGTGGAACAAGCGCGCCACCATCTACTACATGCTCAACCAGTACGAGCTGTCGATGAAGGACTGTGACGAGGTGCTCAAGCGCGTGCCCAACCATTTCGGCGCCCTGTCGGGCTACTCGCAGATGCTGGCCGAGCGCGACCAGCCGGAGCGCGCTCTGGAGTATCTGGAGCGCGCCTACCGGGTCAATCCGAACTCCGGCAACGCCGAGCCGATGATCGAGCGCCTGCGCCAGCAGATCGAGGCGAAGCGCAAGAAGTCGACCTGAGGGCCGGGAACCCCGCGAGCGCCAGCGGCTCCGTCCGGAATCACCGGCTCAGCCTCTTGCTGGTGGCGAGTGCAGTGCGACTGGCCCCTGTATGAAACGGCGCCTGCGACAGCTGGCGGTGCTCGGCCGATTGCGCCAGCGCGGGCAAGATCGCCCGCAAGAGGTCCTTAGCCAGCCCGCAGGGGAGCGCCTCCAATGCCTCATGCCATTCGACAGCGCGGCCCGAGCGCCCGTCAAATGCGCGCTGGTCAGTCACACGTCAGAACGCGTGGCTATCATGGCGGAGATGGCGCGGCCCGAGTCCAGTGTAAGGGAGAGTAGGCCCATGATCGCCTTGCTGTCCGATGTGCATTCCAACCTGCAGGCGCTGCAGGCCCGCCTTCGCCATGCGCGCGAGAACGGCGCCCAACGCTTCGTGTTCCTGGGCGATCTGGTGGGTTAAGGGGCGGACCGCGCAGGCGATGCTCGATATCGTGACCAACATGGTCGAACACAGGGGTGCGCTCGCCGTGCTTGGCAACCACGAAGAAGCAGCCGTGGCGAGCGAAGACACGCTGTCTGCCGAGGCGCGTGCCGCCATTCTCTGGACGCGAGCCCAGTTGGGTCCGGCGCAGCAGAGTTTCCTGCGCGGGCTGCCACTGATGCTGCGTGAGGGCGCGCTGTGCTGCGTGCATTCCAGCGCCGACGACCCATCCGCCTGGACCTGTGTGAGCTCCACGCGGCTTGCGGCGCGCAACCTGGCTGCAACGGACGCGACGTGGTGCTTCAGCGGCCATGTGCACGAGCAGTGCCTGTATTACCAGGGCGGTGGCCGCGGACTGGTCGGTTTCCAGCCCGACCCCGGCATGCCGGTTCCCGTCGGTGCACACCGGCGCTGGCTGGCCATCGTCGGTGCGGTCGGTCAGCCCAGGGACGGCAACCCGGCGGCGGCGTACGCACGGTTCGACCCGGCGCGCGCGCGGATCGTGTTTCAGCGCGTGCCTTACGACAGCGCGGCGGCGGCGGCCCGCGTCCGCGCCGCTGGCTTGCCAGAGGCTTTGGCCTGCGCCCTGGAGTCAGGGCGTTGGCAATAGAGGCATGACATGGCGCTGAAACTGACGAGCGGATCGGAGATCGACGGGTTCCGCCTGGGCGAGTGTGTGCACGACGGCGGCATGGGCCTCGTCTATCGCGTCGAAGGGCCCGACACTGGCTTCTCCCTCATGATGAATGTGCCACGCTTCGGCCACGGGCAGCCGACCGAGGGCGTGGTCTGCTTCGAGGTCGAAGTGTTGATGCTGTCGCATTTGCGCAGTCCGCACGCGCCGCGTTTCGTCGCGGCGGGCGAACTGGGGCAGTCGCCTTACCTGGTGATCGAGTGGATCGACGGAGAGAACATCGAGGCGCTGGTGCAGCGCGCCCCGTTGCCACCCGAGGAGGTCGCGCGTATCGGCGCCGCGCTGGCCGATGCGATCGAAAGCCTGCACCGCCAGCATGTGGTGCACGAGGACGTCAAGCCGGGAAACGCGATGCTGCGGCCGGACGGTACGGTCGTGCTGATCGACTATGGCTTGGCCTGGCACGCGCGGCTACCCGACCTGCTGGCCGAAGAAATGCGCCAGGTGGTCGGAACGCCGGAATACATTTCGCCCGAGCAGGTGCTGGGTGTGCGCGGCGACCCGCGCAGCGACCTGTTCGCGCTCGGCGTGGTGCTGTACGAACTGGCCACGGGCGAGTTGCCGTTCGGCTCGCCGCGCTCGGCCAAGGGCCTGCGCGACCGGCTCTGGCTCGACCCGGCGCCGCCGCGCGCGCTGCGCAGGGACTTCCCGCCCTGGCTGCAGGAGGTGATCCTGTGCTGCATGGAGCCGCGTGCCAACCGGCGTTATCCGAACGCGGCGCAGGTGGCGTTCGCCCTGCGCAATCCGCCAAGCGTCCAGCTCGGTGCGCGCGCCGGGAAGACACGAAGCACCGGCTTGCTGGCGCAAACGGGGCGCTGGCTACGTGCATCCACCCGCCTGCCGGAGATCGCGCCGCTGGCGGCCGAGCAGGTGCAGACGGCACCTATCGTGCTGGCCGCCGTCGACACCGCGCATCTGGACGACGAACTTCAACGCGGGCTGCACGCGGCCGTCATGCGAGTCATCGGTCACTCGGCGAGCGCGCGCCTGAGTTGCGTGAGCGTGCTCACCGACACACCGTTGCAGGAAGGGCGGCGCACGGAGGACACCGCGTCGGGGATGGTCCTGGAACAACTGGTGCGCCTGCAGCACTGGGCCGCGCCGATGAAGCTGCCACCCGAGCGGCATTCCCTGCATGGCCTGGAAGGATCCGACAAGGCGCATCTGCTGGTGGAGTACGCGCGCCAGAACCATGTGTCGCTGATCGTGCTGGGCGCAGCCAGGTACTCCGAGCCGCGCCTCGGGCTGGGACGCTCCATCACGACGGCCATGGCCGAGGACGCACCCTGCAGCGTCTATGTCGTGCGTACTTCGGTGGCGGTGCTGGAGTGAACGCCCGCCCGCCGGTCCGCACGCGCTAGCCACCGGGCGGCCTCCGGTGTAGAAGGCCCGCGCTTGTTTGCCATGGGGGACCAGATTCAGGTGAACGGGCAGGTCCGGATCCGGTGACGAGGGCGCTACCGGCGATGTGGTAGTTTCCTGCAGATTCCCGAACCTGCGGTTTGTCGCCAGTGCCCCCTTCATCGCCGGCCGGCCGCGTCCACCAGGAGTGACGTGTGATGCCCCAGTCCCTTGTTGTGCATTTCGACGCCGACAGTGACGATCCGTCACCGGTGGAATACGCCCGCCGCCTGGCCACCGCTGCCGTACTGGCCGGCGACGCGGCCGACAAGTACGGCCAGGGCGACTTGATTGCCGCCGCCGAGCGCCTGATCGCCGCGCGGCTGGGCAAGGAGCGCGCGGTAATGTTCGCCACCGGCACGCTGGCCAACTTGCTGGCGCTGGACCGCCTGTGCCCGCGGTTTGCGCGCCGGGTGCTGGTACACCCGGACAGCCACGTCTTCGCCGATACCGGCGACGGCGCGGCAACGGCCATGGGCTTGACGCTGGTGATGGTGCTGGCTGAGGGCCCGGGTTTCACGGCCGGCGCCGCGCTTCGGGCGATCGCGTCGTCGCGCTCGGGCAAGGTGCGACAGGGCGTCGGTGCGGTGGTAGTCGAGACGCCAGTGCGCCGCTATTCGAACGCCATGTTCCCGCTGGCCGAACTCGACCGCGTCACGGCGCAGGTCCGGCAGCAGGGGGTGGCCCTGCACCTCGATGGCGCACGCCTGCCCATCGCCGCGGCGTCGGCGGCGCGCAGCATCGATGCTTTTGCAGCCC
>JANNDB010000057.1:0-3982 GCA_031387285.1 Betaproteobacteria bacterium
CCATGCGCCGCGCTGGAACCCGGCGCGCATAGAAGATGTCACGCCCGCCATGGTCGATCCATTTTTTGCCAGTCCCTGGCCGGCACACGCCCACCCGCTGCGTGATCTTGGGTGACCCCGTCTGCAGGCGAATTGTGTAAAGTCCCCGCATGGCCAGCTGGAAGCACCGCATCAACCTCGTCACCCGGCGCGGGCTGGTCTATTCGCTCATCCTGTGCATGGTGATCCTGTTTTTTGGCGGGGTCGGCTTCTGGCTCATCGAGCCGCACGCGCGCACGCTCGAAGACGGGCTGTGGCTCGCCTTCACCACAGCCGCGACAGTGGGTTATGGCGACATGATTCCCAGCACGCACTACTCGCGCATGTTCGCGGTGGTCGTGGTGCTGTTGGGGCTGGCGGTGCTGTCGCTCGTCACCGCCTCGGTGGCGGCTATGTTCGTCGAGACGGAAGAGCGGCAGATCGAACGCGACCTGATGCGCGAGATCGGGCATCTGCGCGCGCAGGTCCATGCCCTCAGCAGCGACCTCCACGCGCTGCGGGTCGAAGCGCAGGTCAGGTCAGGGCGGGACAGCTCAGGCTGAGGCGGGCATCCGCGCCAGTGCGGCTTCCAGGTTCCTGGTGTTGACCGTGATCTTCAGGCGCTCGGCCGGCACCGCTGCACGCACCGCAACGGCCTTGTCTGCGGTATCGCGGGCGATGTATTGCATCACCGAGAGCCCGTCGGCGCGCAGCAGGCTCACCACCAAAGGCGCATGCGCCGCGCTGCCGCGGCGCACCGATACGGCCGTTTCACCGTTGGCCAGCGACACGTAGGTACCCGGCGGATAAAAACCCACCGCGGCGCTCAGCGCGGCGGCAACCCGCGCGGCGTCCTGCGCCTGCATGTCCACCATGGACTTGGCGGCGCTCGGCGCGGATACGGCCGTACGTGTGGCACGGGTCGACATCTTGGCGATGAACTGGTCCACCACCTGCATGATGAGGCGGCACTCGCGGTTGCGCGGGTTCGCAGACGGCAGGTCGATGACATGGTGGCCGGCCACCATGTCCAGCAGGTCGGGGTCGTCGACGCCATACCCGCGCAGGATATCGACGCTGCGCGCCGCGTGCTGCGCGATCTCATCGCGCTGTGCCGGCGTGGGGTCGGCGGTCTGGCGCACCAGTTCGTCCTGCGTGCGCGACAGCGACACGTTCATCATCAGCGCCGCCTGGAACAACACCGGTCGCAGCAACTCCGGTACCTGGAGCTTGCGCGCGGTCAGTTCGCACAGCACAGCGGCCAGCAAGGCGTGTTTGGCAGCGTAACTGATCGACAGGTCAGGCAGCGCCTGCATCAGCACAAACAGGGCGTGGTCCGCGTCGGCGTCGAGCAGGCTCATGGCCCGCTTGTGCGTGCTCTCCATCTTCTCCAGCGGGTTCCTGGCGGCAGCGCCCTGGCTCAGCAGGGACTTGTGTACTTCGTGCACGTCAAGCCAGCCCCCCACGATGTCAAATCCCACGGCATAGTCGCCGTCCTGAATCGTGGAGGGCATGGGAAGCTTGGCGATGGCTTCGAGCGAGGAACCGTCACGCAACATCCGGTTGACGAGGCGGTCATGGCTGCGTTTCCACGCCCTGAAGTCGACCTCGAGCACGCTGGCCCCATGCGCGGCGAGCAACTCCTTGTGTTGTTCGGAGGCAATCGTCTGGCCCTTGCGCAGCAACAGGTTGCCCTTGGCGTCCCAGATGTTGACCGGTACGACATGCCCCAAAGCCACATTGGCAAGCGGGAGTTCAGCGTATTGCATGGTGTTGCGACAGCCCCCTTCAATCACGCAAGGACAACATGTGGCCCGCGCGCGGATCACCCTTGCCGGAAAGCACCAACGGGTAAGCCGCGGCCGCTGCCGTGCTGCCACGGTGCTGCTGAACGCTGAGCCACGGCGCCGCCGGATTCGCCACCGCCGCCAGGAACGCGTGCCAGGCCTGCGCCAGGCGCCGGCCGAATTCTTCCGCACCCCATTCGCCAAGGCGTTTCTTGACCTGTGTCGGCGCGAAAAACAAGCTCGCTTTCGGGCCGGGCAGATGGCCTGCCCCTTGCAAGGCCTGCACATGGGTGCCGCCGATGGCGCAGCTGTAGCGCAGCTTGCCAAAGCGGGTGTGCACGGCCAGGCGCAGCGCCGCGTTCCCGGCAAAGTCCACGTAGATGCAGGGCGCCTGGGCATCGACCTGATCGATCTGCTCGTAAGGCAGCACCCTGTGGTAACACCCAAGGCTTTCGCAAAACGCGACATTGGCCGCGGAAGTCAGGCCCACCACCTCGATGCCCGGGCGTTGCGCCAACACGAATGCGGTGCCGTATGCCGTCTTGCTGGAGGCGCTGGACAGGAGCAGCACCGGCGCGGCCCCGCTGTCCGCCGCGCCGAACCAGGCGTTGTCGGAAAGAAAGTCATCGATCAGCCAGGACGTTGTGAAAAGTGGCCGCAGCAGCGCCTGCAGGTCTTCCGTCTCAAGCGTATACAGGGGGTCGGACGCGCAACGCAGGTACTGGTTATAGACTGTCGGCAATGTGGCACGATGCGCCCTGCCGTCCACGAATGCAGCGGGCGAAAGCCGCGCGGGGACCAGCACCACGCTGCTGGCCATGGGATAAAACCCGTACAGGCGCTCACCCACAGCGACACCCGGGTGCAGCGACTGCACCACCTCGCCAAAACCCCAGACCGGGATACAGCCCCAGCCGTCCTCACCACTGGGATAGAAATCCCAGTAATGCATGGCTTCGCCAAAGGCCGCATAGGTGATGTTGTTCGAAGTCAGGGCGAAGCGATCGATGTTCACCCGTACCTCACCGGCAGCCAGCGCCGGGTCCGGTTGATGGCGCAGTTCGCCCTGCCCAATATTGTCCTTGCGGACCAGAAACTGGCTGACAGTCATGGTCTCGGGAGCCTCAGGCCAGGGTGATCGTTACGTCAATGTTGCCACGCGTCGCATTCGAATACGGGCAGACCTGATGCGCCTTGTCCACGATGGCCTGCGCCACGGCGCGGTCGACGCCCGGCACATTCACTACAAGCTGCACTTCAATGCCAAAGCCCGCCGGAATCTGCCCGATACCGACCGTCGCCTGGATCGAAGGTTCTGCCGGCAGTGCCACCTTCTGCATGCCCGCCACATACTTCATGGCGCCGATGAAACAGGCGCTGTATCCGGCCGCAAACAGCTGCTCCGGATTGACCCCGCCACCGGCCCCGCCCATTTCGCGCGGTACCGCCAGCTTGACATCGAGCAACCCATCCGATGAACGGGTGGTGCCGTCGCGGCCTCCGGTGGACTTGGCATGCGCCTTGTAGACGACTTTCTCGACCTTGGTAACCATGTTTGTCTCCTTGTTGACCGTCGTCCTGCAAGCTCAACGGCCGGTGAATTTCGCCGGCCGCTTCTCGACGAACGACCGTACGCCCTCTGCCGCATCGGCACTGTTGGCCAGGCGTTGCTGCACGTCGATGAAGTCGTGCATGGCAACCAGCGGTCCGTGCTCCACCGCCTTCAGCACGTTCTGGCGGGTGGCGACCACGGACAGCGGCGCCTGCTCTGCAATGGCCCGCGCAATTATCGCCGCCTCGGCAAGTTCGCTGCCGGCTGGCACCACCCGCTGAACGAAGTTAAGGCGCAAGGCTTCGGCGCTGCCGAACTCGTCGCCCGTGAGCAGATGCAGCATCGCGTTGCCCAGACCGGCGCGTTCAGCCATGCGCAGCGTGGCCCCACCCGTGGCCATGACGCCGCGCTTCACTTCGAGCTGTGAAAAGCGGCAATCATCCGCCGCCACCACGATGTCGGCCGCCAGCATCAGCTCGATTCCCAGCGTGTAGGTGATGCCCTTGACCGCGACCACCATGGGTTTGCTGCGCCGGCGATAGCCCGGCATGCCCAGGTCCAGCGGGTCAACCAGGCCCATGGGCACGGCTTTCTCACCGCTGCGCATCAGGGGCGCAATCGTCGG
>JANNDB010000104.1:0-4575 GCA_031387285.1 Betaproteobacteria bacterium
ATCGTGCTCACGCGCACATCGACCGCGCGGGTGCCGATGCGCAGACCGATGCGGCCGTCCTGCGGCAGGCGCTTTTCCGAGATATCCAGCTCGGCCATGATCTTCAGGCGCGAAATGAGCGCCGCGTGCAGGGCCCGGTTCGGCTGCACCACTTCACGCAGGCTGCCATCCACCCGGAAGCGCACGCTGCTGTGCCGTTCGTAGGGCTCGATGTGAATGTCGCTGGCCCCGTCGCGCGCGGCCTGGGTCAGCAAGGCATTGAGCAGGCGGATGATGGGCGCGTCGTCCGCCGCCTCCAGCAGGTCTTCCACGGCCGGAAGCTCCTGCATCATGCGCTGCAGATCGGCGTCGGACTCGACCTCGCTGGCGACCAGTGCAGCACTCGATTCGCCTTGGGCATAGGCACTGCTGATCATCTGCACCAGTTCGTCCGCTGGCACCGCAAGCAGGCGCATGTCGCCATACTTGCGCAAAACCTCGCCGATGGCCGAGCGCGGCGTGGCACCATGCGCCAGCAGGGACAGCTCGGCGCCATCGTCCTGCAGCAACAACTGCTGCTCGCGGGCGAAAGCGTACGGCAAAGGGTACTTCATGGCCCTATTTGCCGACCGCCCCAGCCGGCACCGGAGGCACCGCTCTGGGAGCAAACGGCGGCAACGCCGGCGCACCTTCCACGGGTACCAGGACGTTGGGCGACGGCTGCACGTCGCGCTGGCCGCTGCGCATGGATTCATACCTGTCCAGCGACAAGGCGTCGGACGTTGCTGCGTCGCGCACCACCACTGGCCGCAGGAAGACCATCAGATTGGTTTTCTTGCGCGTACGGGCCTCACTCTTGAACAAATTGCCAAAAAAGGGCACGTCGCCCAAGCCCGGAACCTTCTCCTGGTTACCGGCATATTCGTCCTGCAGCAGCCCGCCGAGCACCACGATGGCGCCGTCATCGACCAGCACATTGGACTCGATCGAACGCTTGTTGGTGATCAGCCCGGTGGTGGAGTTGATGGAGGAGGCCTGCACGCTGGAGACTTCCTGGAAGATCGCCAGCTTGACCGTGCCGTTCTCGCTGATCTGCGGCTTCACGCGCAGGGTCAGGCCCACATCCTTGCGTTCAATGGTCTGGAACGGGTTCACGCTGCCACCGGTGCCGGTGTTGGCATTGGTGAACGAGCCCGTCACGAAGGGCACGTTCTGGCCGATCACGATCTTCGCCTCCTCGTTGTCCAGGGTCAGCAAGTTGGGCGTGGAGAGGATGTTCCCGTCCCCCGTGCTTTGCAGGAACCGGGCCAGGAAACCCAGCACATAGACACCGTTCGTACGATTGGCCAAGCCGACATTCAGGCCCGTTCCGGGCGCGACCGTGCCCGCCGCGGCACCCGCCGCCAGCGTGATGATGTTGTTGCCACCGGTACCGAAATTGGTGCCCAGAATGCCGATGCTGCCATCGCCATTCTTGCCTAGCGCGCCTTGCCACTGGATACCGAATTCGGCCGCCTTGTCGGCATTGACCTCGGCAATCAGCGACTCCACGAAAACCTGGGCGCGCCGCGCGTCGAGCTGGTCGATCACGGCACGCAACTGCCGGTACTGCGGCTCGGGGGCCGTGATCACCAGCGAATTGGTCGCGGCGTCGGCCTGGATTTGACCGCCCGTCGATGCCGCCGTCGCGGCGGCCGCCACCGCCGCATTGCCACCCGGTACGGGTGCCGCAGCGGGCACGCCAGCGAGCGCCGCGCGCAGCGTGCCGGCCAGCTTGGTGGCATCGGCGTTCTTCAGGTACACCACATAGATGTTGCCGCCCGCAGCCTCGGATGACGGTTGGTCAAGCCGCGCCACCAGGGAACGCACCAGCGCCAGGCGGGCGGGATTCGCGGCGCGCACGATCAGCGCATTGCTGCGCGGCTCGGGGATCACCACGGTACGAAATGCGGTGTCGACCTGTCCCTGGCCGGCCGCCGAGCCGGTCTGCGGCTGCATCAGCCGTGTTACCAGCGGCGCCAGATCGGACGCGATGGCGTGTCTGAGTGGCAGTACCTCCACGTCGGTCGCATTGGGCAGGTCCATCGCCGCGATGATGCGCGCCAGCCGCTGCAGGTTGTCCGCGTAATCCGTGATGACCAGGGCATTGTTGCCCGGGTTCACGTTGATAGTGTTGTTCGGGCTGATCAACGGCCGCAGGACCGGCACCAGGTTGTTCGGGCTCTCATGGTTGAGCGGGAAGATGCGGGTGACGATCTGGTTGCCACCGATGTCGCTCGGTCCGACCGTCACCGAGGCAGACTGAAGCTTGCCTTCTGCCTCCGGCACCACCTTGTATATGCCGCCGGCCTCCACGACGGCGTAACCCTGTAACCGCAGCGCCGCAACGAACTGGTTGAAGGCCGCCACCGGCGTGATCGGGCGTTCGCTGGAAAGGTTCATGGTGCCCTTGACGCGCGGATCCACCACCAGCGTGCGCCCGGTGATCACCCCCATCGTACGCGCCACCGCCTCGATTTCTGCGCCGCTGAAGTTCAGCGTGACGGGCTCGCCGGCGCGCTGCGCCCAGGCCAGCGGCGTGACCGCCAGCACGGCCACCAGAGCGGCCAGCAGCAAGCAGCGTTTGCAGGTTTTATTCATTCCAGAGTTCCTTGTGTGCATACCGGGCGCAGCCCATGGAAGGCGTCATCCCAACGAAATCACCGATCGCGCGCCATCGCGGCGGCCCAGAATGTTGAGCAGGTTGCCCAGGGCTTCTTCAGCCGGCGGATTGGCACGCGCTTCGCCCCGGAACTGCCATTGTGTACCGCTCCATTGTCCGGTGCCCGACAACAGCAGGCTGCCCTCCAGCGTCTCGAGCTGTAACCGGGGCGGCGTGCCACCGGCATCGGCCTGCAATTTGAGCCGGTAACTGCCCAGCGGCTGCAGTGTGGACAGGGGCGAGGAGACTGACAGCGCGTCGAGCTGCGCCGCGCCGGTCCAGCGCCAACTCCCCTGCGACCACAGCGCGGACAGGCCCCGTGGCTGCAACAACAGGACTCCCTGCGCGGCAACCGTATTCCAGGGTGCACCCAGACCGGCCAGCAACGCCGCCGGCCAACGCGATGCCCCGTCGGGCAACAGCACGTTCAAACTGCCCAGGCCGGGCACCAGTTCCATAGTCAGATCGCCTTCGATACAACAATCCGCGCGCAGGCGCAGCGTCACCCGGTCCCAATGCGGCTGCAACTGCCAGTGCATCAATCCAGGCAGGGCGGCGGCAGCGGCGCTGGACGCGCCACCGGTGACTACCAGGCGCGCGTGTCCCTGCCACAGGCTGCCCTCGGCGGACTGCAGTTGCAGGCGGCCCTGGCTTGCCGAGGCCACTGCCTGACCAAGCCAGGTGGCCGGGGCGCCGAGCACCAGACCGGCCGCCGTGCCGATCAGCGCGCCTGCGATGGCCCAACTGCGCAGCGTCATGGTGTGGGGGGCAGGCGCAGCACCAGCCTGCCTTCCCAGCCGTTGGCGCCCTGGCGCAGACTGGCCTGCTCGGCAACCGCCCCGGCCGACTCGCGGGCCTGGACCAGCCATTGGGCCAACGGCTCCGGTTGGGCGGCCTGCAGCGTCACCGTGATCCGGTCTGCGCTGCTGCTGAAACCGGCCCCCGGGCCCAGGCGCTGCGGCACACTGGCCTCCAGCTGACGCACGGCATCACCCCCCCGCGCGGGCGCACTGCGCTGTTTCAGGAGCGCAGCTTCGCTGGCCATCAACTGCATGGCGGCAATACGCGCGTCGAGCTGCTCCAGCGCCGCTGGCGCTGTGGCCAGGGTTTTGAGCGCGGGCGCCAGGGCCAGGCTCCAGATCAGCAAGGCGGCCAATGCAAAAGCAGCCAGGCCAAGCAACCCGCGTTCTCGGGTGGAGCGGCCAGCCCATAGGGAACGCCACGCGGTCATGGACCGTTACTCCCCACACGCAGTTGCAGGCGGTCGCCGTCGAGCCGTGCACTGTATCCAGCCTGGACCAGGCGGTCACGCGCGGTGGGCCATTGGGCCGCGGCCAAGCCGCTGCCCACCAGCGTGAGTTCCCCCCCGGCAAACTCAATGCCCGTGGCGCCCTTGATCACGTTGGCAGGAAGCACCGTACCGGCCGCCGCCAACATGGCCTCCAGGTCAGCACGTGCCAGGGCACCACTGGCGCGGCGCAGCGCGGCAAGCTCGCGCTCCATCTGCAATGGCGCGTCCACCACCGTACGCACGCCGGGGAATGCCTGCAACAAGGTGGTCCTGGCTTGGTCGCGCTTGGCTTGCAGGCTGCTCTCCAGACGCCAGGCCCAGGCGTTCAGACCGGCCACATTGGCCAACAGCACTACCAGCGCCCCCCAACGCACAGGGCGCCAACGTGCGTCGCGCAGGAAAGCGCCCCAGCCTTGGGACAGGCGCCGCATCCAGCGCGCACGCGCCGAAATGGCGAGATCGAACTGCGCCAGGATCCAGCTTGAACGGGCCGCCGCCAGCATGGCGTCGGCCAACGTCTGCGCCTGTCCGTCCCGGCCCAGCGCGGCTTGCGCCTGGGCCAGCAGCGCAGGGTCGGCAAACAGTGGCAGCGCACCCCCCCCAT
>JANNDB010000110.1:0-4197 GCA_031387285.1 Betaproteobacteria bacterium
AGCAGGACCCGTCCCGCTCGGCCGCCAGCCTGGAGCTGACGATGGCGATGCAGGCATCGCTGGGCGCCTACGCGGACAACGACGGAGGACGCGAAGGCCTGCTCACGATGCCGCAAAAGAACTTCTGGCATCCGAAGATGATGTGGTACGGCCCCAGCGGGATCGGCACCACCCGGGGCCTCGAAGGCTTTGTGGACTACCACCAACTGCCGTTCAGGATCGCGTTTCCGCGCCGACCCGATCAGGCGCAGCCTCCAGGCATGGGCAAGCATGGCGGCAGCCACTATGTACGCATCGGTGACGGCCGCTTTTCGGCCACCGGTGGCTGGCCCAGCCGCCACATGATGCACCAGGGCGGGGGGTGGATGGGTCTGGGCGCGAGCGGGCGCGCCATCACCATGCGCGTGATGGATTTCTACCGCGAAGACGAAGGCCTGATCCGCGAGAACTGGGTGCCGATCGACCTGATCGACGTGCTGCTGCAGCTCGATGTGGACGTGCTCTCGCGTGTGCGCAGCCAGTTCGCGCGGCGGCGGGCCGGCACCTGATTAGGGAAAACACCAATCCCGCGCCGGCAGGATTCGGTCAAAATTGCATACGTATGCAGAACGAACCACCATGTGCCGGTTGGCACTTTCCATTGCAGGGGTCGCATGATTCGCTATCTGAAAAGAGGTAAGGATGCCCAGGGCCGGGCCGACGATGACGCGCAGGTGCGCGCCACAGTAGAGTCCATCCTGAAAGACGTCGAGCAGCGTGGTGACGCTGCGGTGCGCGCCTACAGCCTCAAGTTCGACAACTGGGATCCGGCCAGCTTCACGTTGACGCAAGGCGAGATCGAGGCCGCGGTGAAGAAGCTCTCTCCACGTGAGGTCGAGGACATCCGCTTCGCCCAGGCCCAGATCCGCCGCTTCGCCCAGATCCAGCGCGACAGCATGCAAGACGTCGAGGTCGAGACCCTGCCCGGCGTTGTGCTCGGGCATCGCCATATACCGGTGAACGCCGCGGGCTGTTACGTCCCGGGCGGCAAGTACCCGCTGATCGCTTCTGCGCATATGAGCGTGCTCACCGCCAAAGTGGCCGGTGTGCCGCGGGTCGTGTCGACCGCACCGCCGTACCAGGGCGCGCCGCATCCGGCCATCGTGGCCGCCATGCATTTCGCTGGCGCCGACCAGATCCTCGTGCTCGGCGGGGTTCAGGCGGTGGCCGCCATGGCCATCGGCACCGAGTCGGTGGCGGCGGTCGATATGCTGGTCGGCCCGGGCAACATGTTCGTGGCCGAGGCCAAGCGCCAGTTGTACGGACGCGTCGGGATCGACCTGTTTGCCGGCCCCACCGAAACGCTGGTGATCGCCGATGAATCGGTCGATGCCGAGATGTGCGCGGTGGACCTGCTGGGCCAGGCCGAACACGGGCCGACCTCGCCGGCCGTGCTGCTGACCAATTCGGAAAAACTGGCGCGCGCCACCATGGCCGAAGTCGAGCGCCAGCTCACGATCCTGCCCACCGCCGGCATCGCTGCCAAGGCCTGGGAGGTCTATGGCGAAATCATTGTGTGTGACAGCGAAGAGGAGATGCTGGCCAAGGCCGACGAACTCGCCTCCGAGCACGTGCAGGTGATGACGCGCGACCCGGACTACTTCCTGAAAAACATGACCAACTACGGCGCCCTGTTCCTGGGCCCGCGCACCAACGTGAGCTTTGGCGACAAGGTGATAGGCACCAACCACACCTTGCCGACGAACAAGAACGCCCGTTACACCGGTGGCCTGTGGGTGGGCAAGTTCCTCAAGACCTGCACCTACCAGAAGGTGCTGACCGACGAAGCTTCGGCGCTGGTGGGCGAGTATTGCTCGCGCCTGTGCCACATGGAGAACTTTGCCGGCCATGGGGAACAGGCCAACTTGCGCGTGCGGCGCTACGGCACGCGGGCCGAGGTGCCGTGGTACGAGCCGGTGCCGGCCCTCGCCTGACGGCGCTACGGTGACCATCGAATGGCAGACGCAAACGTGAGCAAGGAGCATTGAATGCAGGGATCCAGACCCGAGCAGGCCGCACTGACCCGCAACAATGATTTGTCCAGGACCGCCGAGACCCAGCATGTGGTCGAGTCCATGGTGGATGGCCTCAACGACCACGACATAGGCGGCATGGGGCGCTTCTTTGCGCCGCAGTTCCGCTGGATGGGCAATGTCGGATGCGGCACCAAGAACGGCCTGCGTGAATTCCAGGACAACTGGCAAAAGCCGTTTCAGGCCGCGTTCTCCGACAAGGTCTGCATTGACGAGGCCCGGCTGGCGCAGGGCGAGTGGATGGCCGCCTTTGGCCGGCAGGAGGCCACCCATAGCGGCGAATTCATGGGCATTGCGCCGACCGGCAAGCGGGTGGAAATCCGTTACATGGATTTCTGGAAGGTGGTGGACGGCAAGATAGTGGACAACTGGGTTTCGGTTGACTTTGCGCATGTGATGCAGCAGCTGGGCGTCGATCCATTTCTCGGCCATGGCTGGGAGGCATTCGATCGTGGTGAGCGGGCGCCGCCGGTGCCACCCGCAAAGGTCCAGGCATGAGGCGCCGGGCCGCTCCCAGGGCGCGTGGCACCGCAGCCCGCAGGGCGAAGGTACGCCAATGAATCTGCCGGCCACGCCGTCGTTCCGGCTCGATGGGCGCTGGGCGCTTGTCACCGGTGGCAGCAAGGGCATTGGCCTGGCCGCCGCTGCAGCCTTGCTGCAGGCGGGCGCCGACGTGACGATCGTGGCACGCTCCCAGACCGAAGTGGACCAGGCTGCGCAGGCCTTGCGCAGTGCGCGGCTTCGCCCCGACCAGCAAGTCCGCGCCGAGGTGCTGGATGTGACGAATTCCAGTGCCGTGACGGCCCTGGTCGGGCAGCAGGCGCAGACCCGCGCGTTCGATATCCTGGTCAACAACGCCGGCATGAACCGGCCCAGCGCGCTTGCCGACATGTCCGATGCCAATCTGGACGCCGTGCTCGACGTGAACGTCAAGGCGGCGTTCTACGTCGCCCGCGCATTCGTGCAAAACCTCCTGGCGGCCGGCCGGGGCGGCAGCATCATCAACATGTCGTCCCAGATGGGGCATGTGGGCGGACCACGTCGCACCCTGTACTGCGCCACCAAACACGCCATCGAGGGCATGACCAAGGCGCTGGCCTGGGAGGTCGGGCGCCAGGGCATCCGTGTCAACGCCTTGTGCCCGACCTATATCGCTACCGACCTCACCGCGCAAATGCTGGAAGACCCCGAGTTCCGGTCCTTTGCCGAAAACGGCACCGCGCTCGGCCGCATCGGCCGGGTGGAGGAAGTAATGGGCGCCGTGGTGTTTCTTGCCAGTGATGCGTCCAGCCTGGTGACGGGCAGCGCCTTGATGGTGGACGGCGGCTGGACCGCACGTTAAGAAGCATGGCCGCCGTCACCTCCCTCGATGTTGCACGCCTGGCCCAGGTGTCGCAATCGGCCGTGAGCCGCAGCTTCACGCCGGGCGCCAGTGTGTCCGCCGCAACCCGCGCCAAGGTGGAGGACGCTTCGCGCAAGCTCGGTTACCGGCCCAACGCCATCGCGCGCAGCCTGATCACGCGGCGCAGCCGCATGATCGGCGTGGTGATGTCTTACCTGGAGAACCAGTTCTACCCGGTGGTGCTGGAGCGGATCTCGCAGCGGCTGCAGCGCGACGGCTACCACGTGTTGCTGTTCATCGCCGATTCGCGCGAAGCCGACGCTGTGCTGAGCGAGATCCTGCAATACCAGATCGATGGCCTGGTGATGGCGTCCACCTCGCTGTCCAACGCACTGGCGCTGCGCTGCTCCGACGCCGGCATCCCCGTGGTGCTGTTCAATCGCACCATCCGCGAGAGCCGCAACACCAGTTCGGTCACCACAGACAACTATCAGGGCGGCCACCTGGCTGCGCAGTTCCTGGCGCAACATGGTCACGAGCGTATTGCTTACATCGCGGGCCTGGAAGATACGTCCACCAACCTCGAACGCGAACGCGGCTTTCGCGACGGCCTGGCCGAACTCGGGCGGCGCTGCTTTGCGCGCGCAGTGGGCAACTACGACTTCGAAGACGCCAAGGCGGCGGCGCGGCAGATCTTCTCCGGCCCCGCGCCCGAGCGCCCGGACGCGGTATTTGTCGCCAACGACCACATGGCGATCGCCGTGATGGACACCCTGCGCATGG
>JANNDB010000117.1:0-1762 GCA_031387285.1 Betaproteobacteria bacterium
CTGGGGGGCGCCCCCAACGGCCTGGCAAAGCCAGTTCCGTGGGGGCCTGGACTGGCCTGCTCCACGGCCGATTGACCTTTCGTGGGCAGCGGGTGACGCGCAGTGCCATGGAAAGCTGACATGGCTGATGCCCCCCTGATCGATATCCGCGACCTCAGTGTCGGCTTCACCGGGCGCTCCGGTGCTGCGCGCGCGGTGCTGCGCAACATCGACCTGCAGGTGGCGAAGGGCGAGACGGTCGGCCTGGTCGGCGAGAGCGGCTCGGGCAAGAGCACGCTGGCGCTGGCCGCCATGGGTTACCTCAAGACCGGCTTGCGGGTGCTTGGCGGCACGGCGACCTTCGCCGGGCACGACATGTTCGCGCTCAGCGGCCCAGCCCTGCAGGCGCTGCGCGGCGGCAAGGTCGGCCTGATCCCGCAGAACTCGGGGCAGTCGCTCACACCCACGCTGCGCATCGGTGCACAACTGGCCGAGGCACTGCGATTGCATAGCGCGGTGCCCGCCAACCAGCACACGCAACGCGTGCTGGAACTGCTGACCCAGGTGCGCCTGCCGGACCCGGCCGGCCTGCTGCGGCGTTACCCGCACGAACTCTCCGGCGGGCAGCAACAACGGGTGGCGATCGCCATGGCACTGGCCGGCGAACCCGAAGCGCTGCTGCTCGACGAACCCACCACCGGCCTGGACGTCACCACCCAGGCGCACATCCTGGAGTTGCTGCGCGAGATCAACAGCAGCACCGGAACGGCGATGGTCTATGTCAGCCACGACCTCGGCGCGATCGCACGGGTCTGCGACCGCGTCGTCGTGTTGTACGCGGGCGAGGTGATCCTGCGTGGCGCTACACGCCAGGTGCTGTCGGCGCCCTCCCATCCCTATGCGCGCGGACTGCTGGCATCCATACCGCGCTTGTCCGATGCACGTATTCCGGCCGCACTCGACGGCCGCCCGCCGGCACCCGGAGACGCGGGTGCGGGTTGTGGTTTTGCGCCGCGCTGCGCGATGGCCCAGGACCGCTGCCGCAGCGAGCGCCCGGCGCTGCGGGCGCTGGCCAACGGCGAGATCGTACGTTGCCATTTCGCCGAAGACACGTCGTCGATGGGTGCGGTTGGGCCACGCGATACACGCGCCACCACGCCCTCTGGCACCCCTCTTCTGAGCCTGCAGCAACTCGGCGTGAGTTACGCCCGGCCGCGGATCATGGACCAACTGCTCGGCAGGAAGCCGGCCAGGACACTGACGGTGCAGGGCATCGACCTGGAGCTCCTGCCCGGAGAAACCGTGGCGCTGGTCGGCGAGTCCGGCAGCGGCAAGTCCAGCATCCTCAAGGCGGTGGCCGGGTTGTGGCCGCCCGCCGAAGGCCGGGTCGGGTTTGGTGGCCAAGCCGCGCTGGGCGGCAGCGTCGAGACCCGCAGCCGCAAGGACCTGCAGCGCATCCAGCTGATCTTCCAGAACCCGGACGACAGCCTCAACCCGCGCCAGACCATCGCCGACATCCTGGCGCAACCGCTGGAGTTGTACTTCGGGCTGACCCGAGGCGAGATCCACACCCGCAGTGTGGCGCTGCTGGAGCGTGTGCGCCTGGGTGCGCACTATCTCGAACGGCTTCCCAACCAACTCTCCGGCGGCGAGAAGCAACGCGTGGCGATCGCGCGCGCTTTTGCCGCCGAGCCCGAGTTGGTGCTGTGCGACGAAGTCACGTCGGCGCTGGATGTATCGGTGCAGGCCGCCGTGCTGGACCTGCTCGACGAACTGCGCTCGC
>JANNDB010000152.1:0-7473 GCA_031387285.1 Betaproteobacteria bacterium
CTGTGGCGGCGCGGCAATATCGTCTGGCGACGGGGCCGGGCGGTACACGATGTCGTGGTGCTCGGTCAGGGCCACTTCGGCGCTGCCATTGCGGCGCACCTCATGGCGCACTTTCACGAACACCAGGCTGCCGCTGCGGCCGGACTTCTGCCTGACGTTGACGATGATCGAGCTGCGCGACAGCGCATCGCCCACATGCAGCGGCGCATGGAACACGAAGTCGCTGCCGGCCCACATGCGCCGGGGCAAGGGCACCGGCGGCAGAAAACCGCCACGCCTGGCGTGGCCATCGGGGCCGATCTCCGACTGCGCATGGATCGGCAGGAAATACAGCCAGTGCCACAGCGGGGGCAATTGCGTTCCCGGCGCCGGACGGTAACCGCCCGGGGGCATCGGCCAGTCCAGCATGGCCGCCAGCGCGGCGAAGGGGGTGGCGGTGGCCACGTCGTCGACGGTTTCGCTGCGTCCGATCCAGTCCTGCAGGTTCATGGTGGTCCGTGGGTAGTGGTGGTGTCAGGTCGACGGCGTTTATTCCACCTTGATTTTCGCAGTGGCGACCACGCTGTTCCAGTGCACCACTTCCTTTTGCACCAAGGTCCTAAATTGCCAGGGCGTGTTGCCGGCGATCGTGTCCACCACCGCCGGCGCCGAACCGTTGTACGGCAGGTTGACCACGTCGCCGCAGCACCGCGTCTGGCCTTGCCGCCGTCCCATCCGACGCTGGTTGGTGTGGCACTGCGCCAGCCCGCCATCACGCGGGAACTCGGCCTCGCCACCCGCCACGGCGCCGCGCTACATGCCCCGGGCCAGGTGTTGCACGACCACTTGCGCGCCGCCCTCAGGGCCCGGCGGTAGTCATGGCGATTTTCGGTCCGGTGCGTCGGGCGCCACACCAGGTACCTTTGTCAGCACTGCATCGAACTTTCTGCGGCTGCCGCGCTTGGCGCGCAGTTCCAGAAAGTCCTCCGTCGCCAGCGCGGACAGTTTTTCCGCCAGCGCCGTGCTGATGAGTTGATTGACGGAAATACCCTCCTGGGCCGCATATTCCTTGGCGTACTTGTGCAGGGATTCGGGCAAACGGATACTGAGTGCACTCATGGGGCGGGCTCCTTCAAACGTTTCACAAACAGGTCGGGGTTCACGACGTCAATTCCGATGGCCGCTGCGGCGAAGAAGTCACGAACATTCCAGGTCACGATGGCATCACACTGGCCATTGAACGCGGCCTCCAGCACCATGTCGTCACGAACATCGGTCAATTTCGGTCGCCATAGGAAATGCACCTTCTGGCGGATCGCGCTGGTGCAGACGTAATCCAACATATCGTTCACCGCTGCTCCAGAGTGTGGAACCATGCCGTCGCGCAGCAGCACATCCTCGTACTCCATCAGCAACGGAACCGTGACGATATGCTCGAATTGCCCGGTGCCGATTCGCTTCAATAGCTCAAACGACCAGCCATTGCGGGAACGAAGCGCCGATACCAGCACATTGGTGTCGATCACAATACGGGGCAGTCTCTTCACGGTATTACGGATGATACCACTCACTGCTGGCGTTTGGGCCGTGTGGGACGCGCTCGGTCCGCCGCGGGAAGCAGCCGCACCCGCGACGCGGGAGACTGGCCAAAGGCCAGCTAACGGAGCCCATCACGGCGCCGCGCCGCTTGCCCCGGCCCACGTGTTCTACGACTGCCTGCACCAGGCGCTCAATACGCGGCGCCGGGGGGCCGCGTGCTGGCGCGATCAATGCAGCAGGAACACGCGGATCAGCACCGCCTTTTTCTCCGCCGGCAATGGATGCACGGTGCCGACTAACACGCGCCGGCCCAACACAGCCCAGGGGCCGTCGGGCGCCGGTATCGCGGCGCGCTCGATGCGACCGGCCGGCAACTTGGGCTTGGGGTAGAGCAAGGCGCTGATGTTGTCGGCGCGCTCGCGGCTGAGCGGGCCATTGCCGCGCCGTACCGGCGGCGCGCTGCCGTGAACGTTGCGGCATGCAGCGTCCGGGGCGCCAGCGCGATGGCCACGTGCCTGCGCGTCGGATCGGGCGGTCGACGCGCGCGGGAATTGTCCGGGTCCCCGTCCGGTCGGATCGGGCGCCGCCGTGGCGGGGTCAGGCCTTGATCCCGAACCGGCTGGCCGCCTGGCGGCGGTAGTCGCTGGGTGTCATGCCCTTGATGTCGAGAAAGCGGCGGTTGAAATTGGCGATGTTGTTGAAACCCACGTCGTAACCGATGTGCGAGATGAACATGTCGGACTCCATCAGCAGCTGACAGGCCCTGCTGATGCGCACGTGGTTGACGAAATCCGTGAACGTGTTGCCGGTGGCGCGCCGGAAGAAGCGCGAGAAACCGCTCTCGCTCATGCCCAGGTCGCGCGCCAGGTCGGCCGCCGACAGGGGCTCGGCCAGGTGCTCGCTGATACGGCTCACGATGGCGTTGATCTGTTCGAGCTGGGCATCGTTGTCGACGCACTGCAGCTGGGCGTTGGACAGCAGGCGGTAGTCGGTGCATTGCGCCAGCTCACTCAGGAAGTCGCAAAAAGCGCCAAAACGCGCCAGACCGTGGTGTGCCTTGACGCGCCGCCAATGCGCCACCGCCTGCGGAAAAAGACCGAAGAACTCGACGCCGTGTTTGGCCCGCTCGAGCAACGGCAACACCTCGCGCAACTCCGGGATGTGCTGGCTGCCGGTTTCTATCGGTGTATGCAGGAACTGGATCACGAGGTCGCGCTCGGCGACACCGCCTTCGGGCACGTCGCTGCTGACCCAGTTGTGCGGCAGTCGCGGGCCGGTCAGCACCAGCTGCCCCGGCTGGAAGTGCCCGATCCAGTCACCCACGAACACCTTGCCCGAGGTGGCCGTGATCAGGTGCAGTTCGTACTCGTCATGGTGGTGCCAGCGCGCCAGCGGCGTCGGGAAGCCGTGCGCAAGACAACGGATGAAACCCGGCTCGTCGGGCGATTCGTAACCCAGGTCGGTGGAACGCCGGTAGTCGTTCTCCAGTTCGGGCTTGAGTTGGCGCAGCTGGGCAGGCATGGTGCTGGTGGCACTTGGGCGGGTTGTCTGTGGCTGGAAAAATCAGTTCATCACGTTACCACCGTCTACATTGAGCGTCTGGGCGGTGATATAGGAAGCCTCGTCGCTGGCCAGAAACACGGCGGCGCCGCAGATGTCCTGCGGCGAGCCCATGTAGCCCAGCGGCACCGCCTTGCCGACCTGGATCTTCTTCTCGCCGATCGCCAGGTTTTCGTACCGGGCAAACAGGGCATCGACGTCTTTCCACATCGGTGTGGCGATCACACCCGGAGAAATGCCGTTGACGCGGATCTTGTGCGGGGCCATGGCGAGCGCCGCGCTTTGCGTGTAGCTGATGATGGCCGCCTTGCTGGCGCAGTAGTGCGACACCAGCGCCTCGCCACGCCGCCCGGCCTGGGACGCCATGTTGATCACCGCGCAACCTGGCACCTGGCTCGCCACCATATGGGCCAGCACCTTCTGCATGGCGAAGAACGCGCCCTTGACGTTGACGGCAAATATCCGGTCGTACATGGCCTCGCCGCTTTCCAACAGTGGCGCCATGTCGAACACCGCGGCATTGTTGAACAGCGTGGTGATCGGCCCGAAGTGTCGGGCAGCGGCCTGCACCAGCGCATCGAGTTGCGGCGCCTGCGTGACATCGGTGGGAACGTAGTGCAGCGTGTCGGGGTGGCTGGCCATCAGGGCCGCCAGTTCGGGGGTGGGTTGCGCGCCGATGTCTGCCACGGTGCAGCGCGCGCCCTGTTGCAGGAAAGCGCTGGCCACCGCCAGGCCGATCCCGCCGGCGGCACCCGTCAGAAGCGCGTGTTTGCCGTGCAGGCGTTCGGAAACGGTTGCGTTCATGCTTGATGCTCCTGGATGAATCGGGTCACGCGGACAAAGGCGGCCTGCATGGCTTGCACCAGACGCTCGTCGCCCGCCAGCGGGCCCCACAACGTGGCGTCGGCGCAGAAGGCGGCCACCGGGTCGACCGACGCGCAGATCGCGTGGGCCACCGCCGGGTCCATCGCCTGATCTTGGTAGTCATAAGGGATTTGCCCGGCATGCCAGCGTTGCAGGTAGGCCAGAAAAAGTGCCGGCAGCATGGCCACGCTGTGGATCGACGCGCCGCGCGAGAGCCGGTCGCGCACCGTGGGGGCGATCATGGCCGGGATCTTGGCGAAGGCATCCATCGCCACGCGCTGGTTGGTGTCTGCGATGGCGGGGTTGCCAAAGCGCTCCAGCACCACATCGCGGTACTTCGCCAGATCGATCGGGCTTGGGGCAAGTGCCGGTATAGCGTCGTCGGTCACATAGTCGTAAGCAAACTGGCGCACCACCGGGTCGTGCAGACCCTGGTGGATGTAGGTGTAGCCCACCAGCGTGCCGGCCCACGCGATACAGCTGTGGGTGGCATTGAGCAGGCGGATCTTGGCTTCCTCGTAGGCCTGTACCGAGTCCACCATTTCCACCCCCACCCGTTCCCAGGCGGGCCGATCCGCGATGAAGTTGTCTTCGATCACCCACTGTATGAAGCTCTCGCCCATCAGCGCGGCCGGATCGTCCACGCCGGTGGCGGCCTTGACGCGTGCGCGCACCTCCGCGGTCGGGCGCGGCGTGATGCGGTCGACCATGGCGTTGGGGCTGCTGGTGTTGGCCTGCACCCAGTGCAGCAGGGCGTCGTCGCCGATCAAGGCAATGAACTGCAGCAGGCCGCCGCGCGAGCGCTCGCCGTTATGGCGCAGGTTGTCGCAGTTCAGCAGCGTCACCGGGCCGGCGCCGGCCGACATGCGTGCGCGCAGGATGGCCGTGAGCGCGCCGTAGATGGTGCCGCCGGGCAACATCCGGCGCGCGGCCTCCAGGTCGGCGGCGAGGTCGGCGAAGTTCGGATCGAGCTGGTTTTTGGCGTCCAGGTAATAACCGGCTTCGGTGACGGTGAACGAGATGATGCGGGTGTCGGCGTCGGCGCCGAGGCGGACCAGGCCGCTCAAGGCCGGGTCGTACGGCACCACGGTCTGGATGGCGGTGATGCGCGTGTAGTTGCGCTCGCCTTGCGGCGTGACGGTCTCCAGCGTGTAGGCGCCGTGCCGGGCCATCAGCGCATCGATGGTGTCTGCCATGTCGGGCCGGATGTTGCCACCGGCCAGCGCCCAGCGCCGGTCACCGGTCTGCTGCAGCTGGTGCAGGTACAGCGCCTGGTGCGCGCGGTGAAACGAGCCCAGCCCGAGGTGCAGCATGGTCAGGACGGGAGGAGGCATGGAGACGCTGTTCTGCATGGTGTGAATGGATCGGATCGGATGAATGAGTCGGCGGTGGGGCGCGCTGCGCGGCGATATCAGTGCGCCACCACCTGGCGGGTCTGGCCGGTGCGCGTGATGCGGCCCTGGGCGTCGAACACATGGGCCGCGTCGGCGTCGATTTGCACGCCCACCGGGTTGCCGGCATGCAGCGTGCTGCGGTCGTTCAAGCGCGCCACGAACTGAGCCCCCTGCGTCGTGCTGACATAGATCAGCGTCTCCGCGCCGAGTGATTCCACCAGGTCCACCGTGCCTTGCACCAGGCCCTGGCCGGCCGGGCGCAGCGTGATGTTCTCCGGGCGCAGGCCCACCGCGCCGCCCGCGGGCACCGGCAGGCCGCACTCGGCCTCCAGCGCGGGCAACTGGGCGGCGGACACCATGTTCATCTGCGGCGTGCCGATGAACTGGGCCACGAACTGGTTGGCGGGCCGGTCGTACAACTCCAGCGGCGTTCCGACTTGCTCGACCAGGCCGTCGCGCAGCACCACGACGCGGTCGGCCAGCGTCATGGCTTCGACCTGGTCGTGTGTCACATAGATGGTGGTGGCGCCGAGGTCGCGGTGCAGTTTGGCTATTTCGATGCGGGTCTGGCCGCGCAGGGCGGCGTCCAGGTTGGACAACGGTTCGTCGAACAGGAACACCTTGGGCGCGCGCACGATCGCCCGGCCAATGGCCACCCGCTGGCGCTGGCCGCCGGACAACTCCTTGGGGGTGCGGTGCAGGTAGTCGCCCAGGTTCAGGATGCGGGCGGCGCGGCTTACCTTCTCCTGGATCACCGCCGGATCGACCTTGGCCAGCTTCAGGGCGAAGCTCATGTTCTCGAACACGCTCATGTGCGGGTACAACGCATAACTCTGGAACACCATGGCGAGGTCGCGCTTGCTCGAGGCGAGGTGCGTGATGTCGCGGCCATCGAGCTGGAGCGCGCCGGCATCTATGTGTTCCAGCCCGGCGATCAGACGAAGCAGGGTCGACTTGCCGCAGCCCGAGGGACCGACGAACACCACGAATTCACCCTGTTGGATATCGAGGTCGATGCCCTTGATGACGCGGTTCTCACCGAACAGTTTCTCGATGCCTTGCAGTTGAAGGTAAGCCATGAAAAGGACTCCGGGTTCAGGTGGGGTAAGCAGGTGGGGCGGCGCTACTTGACGGCGCCGAAGGTCAGGCCCTGCACCAGCTGCTTCTGGCTGAACCAGCCGAAGACCACGATCGGCGCGATGGCCATGAAGGAAGCGGCCGACAACTTGGCCCAGAACAAACCCTCCGGGCTGGAATAACCCGCGATCAGGGTGGCCAGCGTTCCCGCCTTGGCGGCGCTCAGGTTGAGCGACCAGAAGGCCTCGTTCCAGCTCAGCACCAGGCACAACAGGCCGGTGGACGCCAGGCCGCCCAGGGTCAGCGGCAGCAGCACCACGCGGAACTCCTGCCACAACGTGGCGCCGTCCATGCGGGCGGCTTCCAGGATTTCGTGCGGAATGTCCTTGAGGTAGGAGTACAGCATCCACACCATGATCGGCAGGTTGCTGAGCGTGAACACGACCACCAGCGCCGTGCGCGAATCCAGCAGGCCGGCAGTCTGGGCCAGCACGTAGATCGGCACCAGCGCGCCGACGGCCGGCATCATCTTGGTCGACAGCATCCACATCAGGATGTCCTTGGTGTATTTGCCCTTGAAGAAGACCATCGAATACGCCGCCGGAAACGCCAGCACCAGCCCCAGCACGGTCGACAACACGCTGGTGATCAGCGAGTTCTGCGCATACAGCAGGTAGTCGCTGCGGTCCTGCACGATCTGGAAGTTCTCCAGCGTGGGCGCGAACAGCAGCAGCGGCGGCACCGAAATGGCCTGCAGCTCGGTCTTGAACGAAGTCAATACCAGCCATCCCAGCGGGAAGAACAGCAGCAGCGTGACGCCCCAGGCGGCGCAGGTGCGCAACAAATACAGCGGCAGGTCGCGTTTGGAATGGATCATGGGGCGCTCACTTGTCCAGGTTCTTGCCGACCATGCGGATCAGGAACACCGCGGCGATATTGGCCAGCACCACGGCGAACAGCGCGCCGGCCGAGGCCACGCCCGCATCGAAATTGAGCAGGGCCTGCTTGAAGATCAGGAACGCCACGTTGGTGCTGGCGTCGCCGGGTCCACCGCCGGTGG
>JANNDB010000178.1:0-3470 GCA_031387285.1 Betaproteobacteria bacterium
GCCAGGCCAACCAGGGCCATCGTGCCAGGCTCAGGTACGGGAACGCTGTCCTTCCCCACGTACTTGATGCTGGCGGAGCACCCACTACCGTCGATCGAACCGGGGTTCAATATGCCGCCTGGCTGACCGGTGTAAGTCTCATTTGCCACCAAAATCGGCAGATTGCAATCGACGGTGAAGGTATCAAGACCGGTCAAATCGCCAAGAACGGACGACAGATCAACATCTGTGAGCGAAAGTTCGAAGAAGATGTCGAAAAAAGAGTCGGGGAAAGTGGGGGTCAGCGGCGAAGGGCCGGGGGAACCCAACACCGACAGAGTCCCCAGAGCAGAGTTGACCGCGAAATTGTCCGAAATGAACTCAAAGTCCGTCTGCACCAACGCATCGGCCAAGACAGTGCCGTTGTCAGTGCTGGTCTTGTGAAAGGATCCGAAGTATTTCGCAAAGCCGGAGACCGTCAGCGTGGCGCTGACCAAGGCACCGTCCGAGTTGTCGTACTGCATCAGAAGTGACGCATTGGCCGACGTCGCCAAAACCAGCGATGCGGCAAGGATGGACAATTGTTTCTTCATGGTACAGATTCTCCAGAATGGCTACTAACTCGGCAAAGGCATCGGGATGCCTATGGTTCTGAATAGCAAAGCAAAATCAGTGCCAATGCGTCAACTCCTTAAAAAGCCAATCATTTCAATCACTTAACGGGGCCTTTGCGAGACGGCGGCGGGCAGCTGTAAGGAATATCGACGCGGTGCTGTCCGCAGTACGCGCACAGCAAGGTCGGGAACTGGCAGGTTCAGCCAAGACGGCAGCAACCAGCCAGCCGTTGCCGCGCACAGCGGGGCCCTGGGCCGGCCGTAGAACTTACCAGGTTGCGGCGCCGTTTGGACCACAGCTGGGATTGCAGGTGCGCCGACCATTCTCGGTGACCTGCATGGTGCCGTCGCCCACCTGTGTACCGCCGGCCACGGGCGTTGCCAACAGGATGAAAGTCTGGATGGCGGGCGCAGTGACCATCGCGACTCCCGCAGCATCCACCAGTGACAGCGTGTACTTCCCGTCCCTGGTCATTCCGCTGAGCCGCCCCAGCCCGCCAGCCGAGGTGCCGTTGTAGGCCGTGTTCACCACGGCGGAATAACCGTTGGAATTGAGAAATATCTTCTCCTGCAGGCTGGCCAGCTCCAGCAGTTCGGTCTGGGCCTCGACGCGCGCGGCGCGCACTATGTACTGGCGGTAGCTGGGCAGCGCCACAGCAGCCAGGATGCCTATCACGGCAACCACCATCATCAGTTCGACAAGGGTAAAACCCCGGCTCAGGCGGCTACGGTTCATGGTGGGTCCTCTCACGGTGCTACCAGTTCGCGCCAGGAAATGCGCCCGGTACGGGCTTGCAGCCCGCGCTCGTCGCCGCCTGACTTGACGGCGCCGGACTTGTTCGCAATGGTCTGCGTCGTCTTGTCACCAAAGACATCGGTGCTGACTATGGTAATCGAACCGTCGCTGTTGACCGTGCGCACAATGGTCGCCACCGCCCCGCTGGCATAGGTCAGGGTGGTGGTCGTCACGTCTCCCACAATCACCGTGACCGAGCTCACGATTTCGCTGCCCCCGCCCAGGTTGCCAATCTTCGGATCCGGGCCAGCCGAGGCCGACAGGTCGACTGCACACTTCTTGGTGGTGGAAGTATCCGAGCCACCACAGCTACGGGTGTCCTTGACCGGCGTCTTGCTCCAGCTCACATTCGTGTAGGTCACACCGTACAGAGTGAAGGTGACGTTCTGATCGCCATAACACAGGCCCAGATGCTTGGTGTGGTGAAACGTCGAGTAGGACGCCAGCACGTATTTGGCATAGTCTGCCGCCTTCACGCGCCAGCCGTATTCCGAACGACCAGGAACGGCCAGTTCGATGGAGGTGTTGGGCGTGTCGGCACGAATGATCTGCAAGGTGAGCGCACCGTTATGCCTTACGCCGGTTGCCGTCAACTCGGTCGTAGGCACGCCGCCGGGGCCCTGGGTCGGCCCATACCCCACAGTGCCGTTGCCGCTGGCAGTGACGCTGGCGGGCGGGATGACCGGCCGGTACATGTTGCCGTCTTGCGAGGGCGTGATGATGACGTTGCCGGCGACCACCGGCGCGGACGCACTGTTGAACACACAGCCCGCCTCGGTCGGGTGCAGCCCGTCACGCACGTCGGCGGGAAGGCCAAGGTGCCCGCCCCACCAATCGCGGTTGGTGAAGGCCGTGGCCGGCAGGTTGAACGCCAGGCTGCCGATGGTGCTGCGGGTGTAGGTAGGCAAAGCCGCAAGGTCCAGAACCGGCGTGGTGATGAAATACTTCATGTCGATATAGCCGGAATCGACGTTGAAGAGGTAACCGGAATTGCCGACGTGCAGCCGGATCGCGGGGCTCAGGTACTGGTTCTGCGCGATCACCTTGAACTGTGTCGCCACCGACGGGATCGCCTTGGCAAGGTTGAAATTGCCATTGCTCGCGTTAAGGAAGTTGACCCCGGTCTTGTCGTAGATATCGTCATATTCGTGGTCGTGTTCCTTGTAGGTGCAACTGCTCTTGCCGCCATTGCACGTGTCTCCGGCTATGGTGGGGTCACCGCTTCCGTTGTCGAAATTCGTAACGGTCACTGCCGGCTTGAAGTTCGTCCAGCCCGACTTGGCGACGGCGTCCGCGCCCCCGCTGGCCGCGATACGGACGACGCTCAGGGTTCCCGCGTTGCCGATGCTTCCAAGCGTGGCAGTGATGCCGTTTCCGTTCGCCGCCTTTGACACATCCACCAGGCACAAATCGTTGGCGGTCTGCAGGCCGCAGACGGCGGTAATCGTATTGCCGCCGGTAAAGGCCTTGATCGTGCCTCCGGAGCCGATTGCACTGCGGATCGTGTTCACCACCTGTGCGGCGGTCCGGTTGTTGCCAAGCGCAAGACTCGTCGAGCGGACAACATCCGTCCCGAGCTTGACACTCGCCGGGTCCGGGAGACTCGCGTTCAGCACCGAACTGGCCCCGGTCGTGCCGGAAAAGCGGATCACCGTCGTCGGCCGTATGGCTGCTACAGGCACCACCAGCGTCTGTGAAGTGCCGTCCGCGATCGCGATGGTTTTACCAGCGTAGCTGACGTTGGGCGCGGTGACGGTGATCACGTTATTGCTGCGGGTCGCAGTGAAGGTACCGGTCACCTTGCCCTTGATCACGTTGGCGCTGGTGGTGGCCGAGCCGCCGCCATTGGTCAACTCCGCCACCGTCATCGCCGGAAAGATGACCTCTCCATCCACCGTGATGGCACCCAGTGTGGCCGGGAAGCCGTTGGTCTGTCCGACCGTAGTCGGTGCTGCGTTCACGGTGAGGACGGCTTTGGTCGTGCCGTAGTAGATCTCCACGTCGAAGTGGCCGCCCTCCACCCCGCGGTCCACATTGGGCGAGGTAACGATCACATCCGGATTCTGGTTGAACAAGGTGTC
>JANNDB010000183.1:0-4457 GCA_031387285.1 Betaproteobacteria bacterium
CCGGTGATCACCGCAAGCGTCCCGGAAAAACTCATGAAGGGCATGGCAGGGCGTGTCGGCGAATCCATGCCTGTCGGCAATGAAGGCGCTGGCGTGGTCGTGCAGGCAGGCGCCTCGCCCGCCGCGCAGGCCCTCATGGGCAAGACTGTCGCCATCATCGGCGGCGCGATGTATTCGCAATACCGCGCGATCAAGGCGGTGCAATGCCTGGTGTTGCCCGCGGGCACACCGGCGCGCGACGGCGCCTCGTGTTTCGTGAACCCGCTCACTGCACTGGGCATGACGGAAACCATGCGTATGGAAGGCCACAAGGCCCTGGTGCACACGGTGGGTGCTTCCAACCTGGGGCAGATGCTCAACCGCATCTGCATCAAGGACGGCATCGCCCTGGTGAACATCGTGCGCAAGCCGGAGCAGGCCGACATGCTGCGCGGCCAGGGCGCCATCCACGTCTGCGTCTCGAGCGCGCCGACCTTTCTCGACGATCTCACGAACGCACTGGTGGAGACCGGCGCGACCATCGCCTTCGACGCGATCGGCGGCGGCAAGCTCGCCGGGCAGATCCTTGGCTGCATGGAGGCTGCCGCCAACAAGACCGCCAAAGAGTACAGCCGCTACGGCTCCACCGTGCACAAGCAGGTCTACATCTACGGCGGACTCGATCGCGGGCCGACCGAGTTCAACCGCAATTTCGGCATGACCTGGGGCATGGGCGGCTGGCTGCTGTTCCCGTTTCTGCAGAAGATCGGCTTCCCGGCGGCGCAGAAACTGCGCGAGCGCGTGGTGGCCGAGCTGCAGACCACATTCGCCAGCCATTACACGGCAGAGGTCTCGCTCGCCGGTGCGCTGCGCCTGGAGGCCATCGCGCGCTATGGCAAGCAGGCCACCGGCGAGAAGTTCCTGATCAACCCGTCACGCGTGGATTGATGGCGCGATGACGCGCAAGGAATACCTGGCGGAACCGGCGCGACTCAGCGGCCACGCCACCGTCCTTGCCATCGAGCCCGGCGCGCCGGCCATCGTGCGGCTGGACCGCACGATCTTTCACGCGCAGGGTGGTGGCCAGAAGGCCGATCGCGGCCACATCGGCCCCGCACGCGTCGTGCATGTCAGCCACAACGGCGACAGCGTGGACCACAGTGTGGAGGATGCGGCCGGCCTTGTTGTCGGCGCCGAAGTAGCGCTGCAGGTGGATGCCGCAGAGCGCCACCGCAACGCGGCCATGCATAGCGCGGGGCATCTGCTGGCGGGCGTGGTGGAAAGTCTGTACCCGGCCCTCAAGGCGGTGGCCGGCCACCAGTGGCCGGGCGAAGGCCGGGTCGAATTCACCGGCGACCTGGACGCGCAGGATATCTCGGTCGACGCCATCAATGCCCGCCTCGCCGCAGATATCGCCGATGCGCTGCCAGTGGCCATTGTGGGCGACCCTTTCACCAGCCGCGCGATCCGGATCGGCGACTACGCCGCAATCGCCTGTGGCGGCACACACGTCGATCGCCTCAACGAGATCGCCAGCGCAACGGTGCGCTCCGTCAAGGCCAAGGGCGGGAAGGTGCGCCTCGGTTACGAGGCTGCGCCGCGTGCCTGAGAGCGCCACCGCGTACTTCCGTAGCGCGAACAGCCTGCGCAGCCGCAGCGTAGGCGACACCGTGCTCCATGGCCGGCTCGACATGCCGGCTCTGCCAGAACGCCTGGCCACCGACTGCGACCATGAGATCCGCACCCAGCTGAACTTGCAGCCCGGCGATGTCGAGGCCCTCTCGCTGGCGCGGGCTCGTACCCGCTGGCCAGGCTCTCACCGCTGGATGCAGGCAGTGTCCGACTGGACCGCGGCGCAAGGGCTGCCCGGGCTGCTGGAAAGTTGCGACGCCACGCTGATGGCCTGCCGTGGCGCGCGTTACCACCACGATGCTGTGCAATATGGTGGCTTCGCCTTTTGCAACCTCTTCCTGAGCGAAGAAAAGGGGCTGGACCTGCATTTCGCTTCGAACGGCCGGCGCATGGCCTTGCAGCGCGGCACGGTCGTGCTGTTCGACACCGGCCAGCCGCACGCCGTCATCGGGCGCCATCGCGCCTGTTTTGCCGCGTCCGACTTCCCTGCCGCGAGCGATTGCAGCCTGCTGTTTCTGACCTGGGAGATTCCGATCGAAGACGCCCGGGTGTCGCACGCGCTCGGCGTGGTGCTGGACACGGACCCTCGGACCGCCGCGCAGTTGCAGGATGCGCAGCTGTGGTGGCGCGGGCAGGTCGCGCAGGTGTGCCCGGAAACAGGAGCCTGGCGACCCGTTGACGCGCCGGGCCACCGCGAAACCTGACCCCGCTGTAACGTCGGGCCACCTTGCACGACAAAGCAGGCAGCAACGCACATACAGTGCTTGCAGACACCCCACCAACCTGGAGTACACCGATGGACGCAACGCCGACCCTGACCCAACAACTGGCCGACTTCAAGGCCGGCGTCCTGCTGCGCGCCACCCCCGAACGGGTAGCTACGATGGACCGCGCGACCGCCGGACTCAAAGCCAGCGGCATCGAGGCGCGTGCGCTGCAGGTGGGCGACGCCGCCCCGGACGTGACCCTGCCCGATGCAACGGGGCTTCCGGTGCGCCTGTCCGGCCTGTGGCAACGTGGCCCACTGGTGCTGATCTTCTACCGCGGCGGCTGGTGTCCGTATTGCAACCTGGAGCTGCGCGCCTGGCAACAGCGTCTGCCGGAACTCGCGCAACGCGGCGCCAGTCTCGTCGCGGTATCACCCCAGACGCCTGACAACTCGCTGTCCACGGCCCAGAAAAACGAGCTGGCCTACCCCGTTCTGAGCGACTCGGGCCTGGCCGCCGCCCGCGGTTTCGGGATCGCCTTCGAAATGCCGGCCGAACTGGTCGCGCTATACCAAAGCGGGGGTAATGACCTGCCCGTGCAGAACGGCAACGGCCAATGGGTGCTGCCAGTGCCGGCAACCTATGTCATCGGCCAGGACGGGCGCATCGTCTACGCCCATGTCGAAGCGGACTATCGGGAACGTGCCGAGCCGGCGCAGGTGCTGGCGTCGATCCCGCCGACGCGGCTCGACAAGACTGCCGCGTGAGGCTCAGCCGCTCGCCGCCGCCGGCTTGATCATCACGGGCGGTGGCTTGGCTACCTCCGGCTCCGCTGGAGGCAACAGGCGTTCGATCGTCACGCCCAGAAATGGCGCTGCAAGGGCAGGCGAAAATCCGTAAGTGAGCAGAAACTCCGAATCGCCCATCTGGCCGCGGCCGGCGGCGCGCAGGGGGCCCTGCAAGGCGAACGGAACCACCGCCACCTTGTCGTTGTTGCAACGCATGGTGGCTACGCCGCTGACGGTTGCTGTCATCTGCAGAGAGCCGGCGCACGCCAGCAGCGGTTTGTCATCGGTCTGAAGGTGAATCTGCCCGATGCGCCCTTGTATCCAGCTGATTTCACCCTGCAGCAGCCGGCCGGACACTGTTGCGCTGGCGCTGGTTCGGGAGGCGAAGACTTGCTGGACGCTGTCTTCCACCAGGGCGCATCCCCCCAGCAGCATCAGCAGGGCGCTGGTGCACAGGGGCAGCCGTGCCGCTCGTATCGGTGATCCTGTACGCATGAGAGAGATGCTAGCCCGGGACCCGCGCTACGGCAAAGCCCCGTAAAGACCGCAATCCCGGTTCAATTCCGCGTATCCCGCGCGGCCCGGGCAAGAAGGGCGCGTCAGATGCGCGCTGTGACGGCCTTGGTGCGCAGGTAGGCCGAAAGACCTTCCAGACCTTTTTCGCGGCCGAATCCGGAAGCCTTCACGCCGCCAAACGGTGTTTCCACACCCCCGGCGTAGTACTCGTTGATGTAGACCTGCCCGGCCTCGATATCCCGCGCCATCTGCAGCGCGCGTGTGATGTCTCGGGTATAGATGCCGGCGGCCAGCCCGAACGCCGTGCCATTGGCCAATGCCAGTGCGTGCTCCGGCGAATCGGCGATCTGCACCGCCAGCACCGGACCAAAAATCTCCTCCTGCACGACTGGATCGTCGGATGCGAGGTCATCGAGCACGGTCGGCTGGTAGTACCAGCCGCCGGGATGGGACGCAGACTCGACCGGCGCGCCGCCGCAGGCCACGCGCACGCCGCGCGCCTTGGCGGCATCCACATAACCGGCAATCTTGACCCATTGCTCCCGCGTGGTGATGGCGCCGATGTCCGGCGCGCCCAGGCCGTGGCCACAGCGCAACGCCGCAGCACGCCCGGCCAACTGTTCGACAAACTGGGCGTGGATGCTGCGCTCCACCACCAGGCGCGAACCCGCCGAGCAGGTCTGGCCGGCGTTGTAGAAGATGCCCCACAACACGTCACCCACGGCTTGCGCCATTTCGCAATCGGCCAGAACCACGGCCGGCGACTTGCCACCCATCTCCAGCGTGACACTGGCAACGTTGCGGGCCGCGGCCTGCATGACCCGGCCGCCGGTGG
>JANNDB010000188.1:0-4164 GCA_031387285.1 Betaproteobacteria bacterium
GTCGCTGGGCGCCACCTTGAAGGCCAGCATCAACTTCCTGGGGCAGACGCCTGCGTATTCGCTCGCGCCGATGGTGGTGGTGACGTTGCTGGTGTTGGGCTTCACCCTGATCTCCGATGGTCTCAACCAGGCGCTGCTGAAGCGATGACACGCATGAACCCCAGCCCGGCCGCTGCGCCAGCCCCCGTGCTGCAAGTCCAGGGGCTGACCACGCGTTTTCATACCGGCCGCGGCACGGTGTATGCCGTCGAGGATGTGAGTTTCGACGTGCGGCGCGGTGAAACCCTGGGCCTGGTCGGCGAATCGGGTTCGGGCAAGTCGGTCACGGCCATGTCGCTGCTCAATCTGGTACGCGAACCGGGCCGCATCGAAGCCGGGAGCATCCTGTTTGGCGGCCGCGACATCCTGGCGTTGTCGAACAAGGAGTTGCGAGGCATCCGGGGCAACGGCTTGTCCATGGTGTTCCAGGACCCGATGTCATCGCTGAACCCCATCATGCGCATCGGCGATCAGATCACCGAAGCGATACATGGCAAGGGGCGTACCAGCGCCGCCCAGGCGCGCGACCGTGCGGTGACGCTGATGAAGCTGGTCGGCATACCCGACAGCGCGCTGCGGCTGGCCGATTATCCGCACCGGTTCTCCGGCGGCATGCGCCAGCGCGTGATGATCGCCATGGCGCTGGCCACTGAGCCCGACGTGATCATCGCCGACGAGCCGACCACCGCATTGGATGTGACGGTGCAGGCCCAGATCCTGGACGTGCTGGCCGACATCAATCACCAGCTGGGCACAGCGATCATCCTCATCACGCACAACCTGGGAGTCGTGGCACGCTCCTGTGACCGGGTGGCAGTGATGTATGCCGGGCGCATCGTCGAACAGGCGCGTACCACCGAGCTTTTCGCCGATCCGCGCCACCCTTACACCCAGGCCTTGCTGGCCGCCACGCCGCGGCTGCTGGCGTCGCGCGCGCACGCGCTGACGCCGATCGAGGGCCAGCCGCCCAACCTGGCGCAAGCCATCACCGGTTGCGCCTTTGCACCACGCTGTCACTTTGCCCACGCGGCATGTGAAAAGCAGCCTCCCACCACGCAGTTGGGCGAGCGCAGATTCGGGTGCTGGAAGACGGCCGGAGGCGAGCCGCTGCCGCCACTGATCCGACGCTCCGGCGAGAGCCTTGGAACGGTCGCCCAGGTACAGACCGGGCCGGGCTCCAAAAGCGCGGAGTTGATACCGGGCAACCCGCCCAAGCTGCTGGAGGTTCGCAATCTGTCAGTACGCTTCGCGGTGGCGTCGGCCAGCCTGAATCCTTTTGCGCCGGCCCGCCATTTACACGCTGTCGATGGCGTGAGTTTCACGATTGGCCGTGGCGAAACCGTGGGTCTGGTTGGCGAGTCCGGTTGCGGAAAGTCCAGCCTGGGCAAGGCGCTCATGGGCATCAACCCGGTGGCGGCAGGCCAGGTCGTCTTTGACGGACAGGACGTGACGCATTTGCGTGGCGAGCAGCGCCAATGGGTACGGCGGCAGTTGCAAATGGTTTTTCAGGATCCGATGAGCGCGTTGAACCCGCGGATGACTGTCGGCGACGCATTGGCTGAACCGCTCATCGTGCACGGCCTGTGCAGGGGCGCGGCGCAAATTCAGGCCAGGGTCGGTCAATTGATGCAGCTGGTCGGTCTGGACCCATCGGCCGCCACGCGCTATCCGCACGAGTTTTCGGGCGGCCAGCGCCAGCGCGTGGTCATCGCCCGTGCTCTGGCCGTTGATCCCAAGCTGCTGGTTTGCGACGAGGCCGTTGCGGCGCTGGACGTGTCGCTACAGGCGCAGGTGATCAATCTGCTCAAGGATTTGCAAGCCCGGCTGGGCTTGTCCATGCTGTTCATCGGCCACGACCTGGCCAGCGTGCGGTATGTGTCCGACCGTATCCTCGTCATGTACCTGGGCCAGGTCGTGGAAGAGGGGCCGGCCGAAACGCTGACCGTGCAGCCGCAGCACCCTTACACCGTGAGCCTGCTGTCGGCCGTGCCCGAACCTGATCCCGTGACTGAAGCCACGCGCCAGCGCATCATGCTCAACGGCGACCTGCCGAGTCCGCTCGACCCGCCCTCGGGCTGCCGCTTTCGCACCCGTTGCCCCGTTGGCCCGGCATACCGCGAGGGGCGCGAGCGCTGCATCACGGAGCCGCCCGCCCTGAAACCCGTCAGCGCCAGCGCCGGCAGCAAAGCGGCCTGCCATTTTGCCGGCGAGCTGACGCTGGTGGGCGCAACGTCACGCGTGATCCCCATACGCCAATCGAAGGACCTGATAGCAACATGAATACTTTCATCATCGACAGTGGCGACGCACGCGTCGCCAGACGGTTTTCCATGGCCGGGAGGCGGGCGCTGGTCACGGGTGGCAGCTTGTCCATCGGACGCGCCATCGTGCTCGCCTTTGCCGACGCGGGCGCCGACGTGGCGGTGCAGTACGCCGCCAGCGCGGACACCTCGCTACAGAACAAGGATGCTGCCGATACGCTGGCCACGGAACTCACGGCGCGCGGCGCCCGGCACGCGTTCATCGAGTCCGACTTCTTCCAGCCTGGCTCGGGAACGCGCACGGTGCAGGAAGCCGAGCGGCTGCTGGGCGGTGTGGACGTGCTGGTGCTGTGCGCTTCGGTGCAGCAACGCGAAGCCTTTACCGAGATCAGCGTGCGCGAGCTGGAGCGCCAGCGCCGCATCAACTTCGACGCCAGCGTCGAACTGCTCATGGCCGGCGTAACAGGCATGCGCACCCGAGGCTGGGGCCGCATACTGACCATCGGAAGCATCAACCAGACCCACCCCGCGCCCGACCTCGCCATTTACGCGGCGCTCAAGTCGGCGCAACACAACCTGTGCATCAACCTGGCGCGCCAGCTTGCGCCGCATGGCGTGACGGTCAACAACCTGTCTCCCGGGCTCATAGCCACCGCGCGCAACGCATGGCGACGTGTGGATGCGGACCAGTGGGCTGCGATTCAGGCTGAAGCCTGTCCCATGGGGCGCGCCGGCACACCGGACGAGATGGCGAATGCCGCATTGCTGCTGTGCTCGGAGGCGGGCAGCTTTATCACGGGGGCGGACTTGCAGGCTACGGGGGGCGCGCATCTGTGAAAGGCTCCATCACACACCGCCGACCCAGCGCACGTATTCCACAAGCACATTCAAGGCAGACTCACGCATGAACAAGCAAACTGACGCTTTGGCCGGCAAGGTGGCCGTCATCACCGGAGCCGTGCGCGGAATTGGCCGCGCCATCGCATTGGCCTATGCCCGGGCCGGCGCCGCGGTGGTGTGCAGCGCGCGCAGCCGCAACGAGATCGACGAGACGGCGGCATTGGTCACTGCCAGTGGCGGCAAGGCCAGCGCGTATGCGGCAGACGTTGGCTCGCATGCGGCGATGCAGGCCATGTTCCAGCATGCCGTGGACGCCCATGGCGGCGTGGACATCGTCGTCGCCAACGCGGGGGTATGGGGCCAGGCGCGCAAGGTGGCGGACTCGGATCCCGCCACCTGGGCAGAGACCATCCACGTCAACCTCATCGGCGCCTTCCACACGGCGCACGCGGCAATCCCGCATTTGCGTGCCCGGGGTGCCGGCAAGATTCTCTTCATGGGTTCGGGTGCGCGCCACAGCACCGCCCCGGGCACGTCGGCCTATTCCGCGTCCAAGCTCGCTTTATGGAAGCTGACGCAGGTGCTTGCGATGGAACTGCATGAGCACCGCATCAGCGTCAATGAGTTGATACCTGGCCCGGTCAAGACCGCCATGACCGCCGATTTTGGCAAAAATGCATTTGCGCCCAGTGAATGGGTCAAGGAACCCGATGACGTGGTCCCGATGGCGATGTTTCTCGCCACCCAGCCCGACATCGGTCCCACGGCGCAAAGTTTCAGCCTGATGCGCCGCGCCGGGTAAGTGGCGCCGTTACCCGAGATGCGCTTGGGTTGTGCCGACTCACGGCGGGTAAGGCTGCCGGGACAGCGCCGCGCCAGCAGGCGATGCGCCCGTTCCGGGTGATCAGTGGAACGGCGCTTCTTTCCTCTAGCCGGTGATCGCGGTCAATCGGCCCGATTTATCCAGACCGTGCAGTCTGAGCAGCAGGTGGGCGTCAGCGCGCGCGGGGCAGGCCGCCGTCAC
>JANNDB010000199.1:0-1718 GCA_031387285.1 Betaproteobacteria bacterium
GTGGGGGCAGCAGCTGCCGGCCAGCAATCCGATACCGGTCATGGGTGCCAGTCCGTTGCCGCCGGAGTCGGACAGCGCGTGTTCGAACCAGACGTTGGCACCCGCACTCACGCCCGCCATCAACACCCCGCGCCGTGCCGCAGCGATCATGACCTGGTCGATGCCCTGCTGGCGCCAGTGGGCCACCAGATGCAACGTGTTGCCGCCGCCCACATACACGATGTCCAGCGTCTCCACCCAGGCTTGTGCTTCGGCGGCACCGGCCGCCATCGGCAAAGGCGTGCCCAAAGAGCAGGTGCTGGCGAAGCGCTGCTGGAAACGCGCGATCTTCACCGGATCGTCCCGGCTGGCGGTGCCGATGAAACCGATGCGCGGCCGCAGACCCGCGAACTGGGCCAGGATGAAGTCCTCCATCGCGGGGTCGGCCGCCTGGGTAAATCCGCCGCCGCCAATGGCAATGACGCGTGCTGTCATGGGCATGCCGCAGACCTTGGTGCTGATGTGGCCATCACGCGATGGTAGGCGTGCACCGAAGGTCATGCACAAAGTTTCTTTGCATCATGTGAATGAAAAGGTTGCTTGTCGCCACGAAAGCGGGCATCCAGACTCCGTGCCAGCCCATGCTGTTGCTTGACCACGCCTTTCATGCCCGCTCCATCGCCGTGGTGGGTGCATCCGCCAACCGCGCGAAGTGGGCCAACATGTTGTTCCGTCGCCTGATCGACGGGCCCTGGAAAGGCACGCTGGCGGCGGTCAATCCGGGCCGCGATGCGATCGAGGGCGTGGCCTGTTATCCCTCGGTGGCCGCACTTCCTTTCAGGCCCGACTATGTGCAGGTGGTGGTGCCGCGCGAGGATGTGGCGCGCACGCTGCAGGAGTGTGTGGACAAGGGCGTGCCGCTGGTGCATGTGTTCTCCGCCGGCTTTGGCGAGGTGGGGGGCGTGGGCCCGGCCCTGCAGACAGAGTTGATGCGCGTGCTCGTGGGCGGGCCGACGCGCATGATTGGCCCCAACTCGCTGGGTATCTACAGCGCGCGCGCCGGTCTGGATTTTTCCCGTGGCTGCCATTTCACGCCAGGTCCGGCCACCTTCATCTCGCAAAGCGGCTCGCTGTGCACCGATGTGCTGGCGCTGGGCCAGGCACGGGGCCTGAACTTCGGCAAGATCCTGTCGGTTGGCAACTGTGCAGACCTGGACTGGCCTGATTTCGTACGCTACTGCCGGGAGGACAAGGAGACGGGCGTGGCGGCCTTCTACATCGAGAGCGTGCGTGACGGGCGCGCCCTGTTCGACGAACTGCGCCAACTGGCGGCAATCAAACCGGTGCTGCTGCTCAAGGGCGGTCGCACCGAGGACGGCGCGCGCTCGGTGGTCTCGCACACCGGCCGGCTGGCCGGCGGTTACGACGGTTGGCGCGTGATGATGCGCCAGGCCGGCGTGGTCGAGCTCGACGGCATCGAGGACATGCTGGCCGCCCTGGCCGCCTTCGACGCGCTGGGACACCGGCCGCACCGCGCCGGCGATGGGCTGATGGTGATCGGCTCCGGTGGTGGTGTTTCGGTGCTGATCACGGACGCCGCCCAGGCCATGGGCCTGCGCCTGGCGCCGCTGCACGAGACGACGCTGCGTGCGCTGGCCGAGGTGTTGCCGGACGCCGAGGCGCTGGGCGGCGTCGGCAACCCGGTGGAGATTCCGGTCGACCGCATGTTCGGCGATCTG
>JANNDB010000207.1:0-2018 GCA_031387285.1 Betaproteobacteria bacterium
GCTTGCTCTCGTCGGTCACACTGGCGGTCTTGCCGCGAACCTCGTCGGCGATCGTGCGCGCCTGGGCCGCGGCCCAGACTCGGTCGGCCCGCAACTCCAGATCGGGCTCGTCGCCATTGCCGGCACTCAGGTTGGCCTGTGCCTTGTTCCATTTCGGGTCGAACCACTTGCCGGCGTATTCGCCGGCCTCGGCGGCAAAGACCGCGTGCACTTCCCAATAGTCGCGGCTCGTGAACTTGCGGATCTTTTCCTCGCGTTCGACCACAATCGACAGCGTGGGCGTCTGGACCCGGCCTACGGTGGTCAGGAAGAAACCCCCATCGCGCGAATTGAACGCCGTCATGGCGCGGGTGCCGTTGATGCCCACCAGCCAGTCGGCCTCGGAGCGGCAGCGCGCGGCGTCGGCCAGCGGCAGCATCTGCTTGTCACTGCGCAGGCTGTCGAACCCGTCGCGGATGGCCTGCGGTGTCATGGACTGCAACCACAGCCGCTGCACCGGGTGCTTGGCCTTGCTGTACTGCTGTATCAGGCGAAAGATCAGCTCGCCCTCGCGGCCCGCGTCGCAGGCATTGATGAAGGCGCCCACGTCCTTGCGTTTGGCCAGCCGCACGATCGCGTTCAGGCGCGTCTTGGTCTTGTCCATCGGCTTGAGGTCGAAATGCGGCGGTATCACCGGCAGATGGGCAAAGCTCCATTTGCCGCGCTTCACGTCGAATGCTTCGGGCGCCTGGATCTCCAGCAGATGCCCCACGGCGCTGGTCACCACATATTTTTCGTTCTCGAAATGCTCTTCCTGCTTTTCGAACTTACCCGCCACCGGCGTGAGCGCACGCACGATGTCCTGCGCCACGGAAGGCTTTTCCGCAATGACAAGTGTTTTTGCTGATTCCAACTTTTTGGTGAAAACTTCGTTTTTCATCTGACTACAATCCGTCCGTCTCGCGTGCGCACAGGCGCACACTCACGGGCGCGCACCCACGCGCGCCCATACGAGTTCACATTACCAAATTTTTCAGACGTGTCCAAAAAACCTCCCGTGGCCGATTTGCGCCGTATCCAGACCCGGCGCTCCGGCGTACACGGAAAAGGCGTTTTCGCCTTGTCCGACATTGCCGAGGGCGAGACCATCATCGAATACGTTGGCGCCGTCATCAGCTGGAAGGAGGCGCAACGGCGCCATCCGCACAATCCGGCCGACCCGAACCACACCTTTTATTTTCACATTGACGAAAAGCGCGTGATCGACGCCCTGTATGGCGGCAATTCATCACGCTGGATCAACCACTCCTGCAACCCCAACTGCGAGGCCGACGAAGAGGACGGACGGGTGTTCATCAAGGCCCTGCGCAACATCGCGGCGGGCGAAGAGCTCAACTACGACTACGGCCTGATCATCGACGAGCGTTATACCCCCAAGCTCAAGGCCGAATACCCGTGCTGGTGCGGCGCCCGCAGCTGCCGCGGCACCCTGCTCGCGCCCAAACGCCGGCGCAGCGCCTGAAGCCGGCGCGGCAGCAGGCAGGACGCGCCTCAGCATGAGCGCCGCCGGGCCGCCCCCAAGGCGCTCGCACCGCAGCCCGCAGGGCGAAGGTCTCCTGATTAGCGGGTTGGCAGAGCGCTGGCGTTTGCCGCAGCTGCGCCAGCTGCTGGCCGCCATCCGGCCGGACTGCGCAGTCGAGTGCGTAGAGACCATCGATTCGACCAATACCGAGCTGATGCGCCGCCTGCGCGCGGGCAACACTGCGTGTACCGCACTCGTGGCCGAACGGCAAAGCGCCGGGCGTGGCCGTTTGGGCCGGTCATGGCAGGACAGTGCACCGGCGCCCGCGGGCGAGCTGCCGGGCGCACTGACCTTTTCGCTCTCTACACCCTTTGCAACCGTGGCCTGGAGTGGCCTGTCGCTGGCGCTGGGCCTGGCGGTGGCGCAAAGCCTGCCCGGCGCTATAGCGCTCAAGTGGCCGAACGATCTCTGGTGGCAGGAGCGCAAACTGGCGGGCATCCTGATTGAAACCGCAAAC
>JANNDB010000278.1:0-4288 GCA_031387285.1 Betaproteobacteria bacterium
CATCCTCCAGCGTCTGGCGAATCTTCTCGCCTCCGGGCACTTCCCCGACGCCGGTGCGTCCCGCGCTGTCGGTCAGGAGCACCAGGTTGCGCGTGAAGAAGGGGCCGTGCGCGCCACTCAGGTTCAACAACATACCGTCCAAGCCAGCGATCGGGATGACCTGCATGCGGGTGACGGTAGGCGTCTGGCCGCGCGCGCCGTGGTGGCTCAGATCAGAAACAGCTTGGTTCATGGATGCGGTAGTGGGTACAGAATTGATCAGTCGTCGGACAACTATGGACGTAGACGCGCCCTTAGCCCGGAATCTGGGAGCGGCGCAGGCGTTCGCGGCTGTTGTTCAGATGGGTGCGCATCGCGGCCCGGGCGGCGTCAGCGTCCTGGTCGCGGATCGCCACGAAGATGCTCTCGTGTTCGCTGTTGACGCGCACCAGATAGGCGAGCCGCCCCTCGGGCGCAGTCTGTGGGGTGTTGACCCGGGTTCTGGGGATGATCATCGAGCCGAGGTAGGTCATCAGGTCGGCGAAATGCTGATTTCCCGTTGCACGTGCGACCTCCATGTGGAACTGGAAGTCAGGCGGGACGGCGTCCGAGTCCTGCTCGATCGACGTGTGAAACGCCTGCAGGGCTGTCTGCATGGCGTCCAGATTGGCCGGCGTGCGCCTCTGCGCTGCCAGAGCTGCAGCCTCTGCCTCCAGGCTGATGCGCAACTCCAGCACGGCGATGACATCGGCGACGGTGGCGAAATCCTGGGCAGAGATCTTGAAGTTTCCACTGGTGCCAGGCGGGCTCACGAAGGTGCCAATGCCGTGCCGCGTCTCCACCAGGCCACAAGCCTGCAACCGGGACAGTGCCTCGCGCACGACCGTACGGCTGACGTCGAACCGACGCATGATTTCAGCCTCTGTCGCCAGTTTGTCACCCGGTTTGGTGCGCCCGGTCCGGATGTCGTCGCCCAGGCTGGAAACGATCTCGTTGACCAGTCCGCGTGGGCGCCGCATACGGGCAGCGCCTTCAGCACCGGTGGTATTAGGGGTAATCCTTGATTCCATCAAAAAGACTTGACAGCAAAAATCGTGTCCGAAATAATCCAGTTGTCGGACAACATATGACTGATAACCTGGACTGTAGCCGAGACTGTAGCAAAGCTGCTGGAAAAGTCCAGCACCGGACGGGCCAGCGCCACTTTTCTGGACTGCGATGAAGATCAAATCCCATCACCGATTGCTGTTGACCGGCGCTGCCGGCGGCCTTGGCCGGGCATTGCGCGAGCCACTCGCGGCCAATTGCGATGTGCTGCGTCTTTCGGACCGGGTCCCGTTGGGTGATATACGTGCCCATGAAGAAGCGGTGTTGGCCGATCTGGCAGATGCAGAGGCTGTTGCCAAGGCCATGGACGGGGTCGATGCGGTGGTTCACATGGGAGGCATTTCCACGGAAGGGCCGTTTGGTCCCATCCTGCAGGCCAATATTGTCGGCATGTACAACCTGTACGAAGCTGCGCGCACCTGCGGCGTCAAGCGGCTGGTATTTGCCAGTTCCAACCATGTCACCGGCTTTTACCGCCAGTCGGAAACCATCAACGCCGACGCGCCGCCGCGCCCGGACAGCCTATATGGCCTGAGCAAGGCATTTGGGGAGGACCTGTCGCGTTTCTACTTCGACCGCTATGGGATCGAGACCGCCTGCATCCGCATCGGCTCGTCCTTTCCAGAACCCCGGGATCGGCGCATGCTGGCGAGCTGGCTGAGTTATGCCGATCTGCATCGCCTGATCACCGCCTGCCTCACGACGCCGGTGCTGGGCCATTCCATCATCTTCGGAATGTCCAACAACGCAGTGACCTGGTGGGACAACTCCCGTGCGCGGCATGTGGGCTACGTGCCGCAAGACAGCTCTTCCGTATTCCGCGACGCGGTTGTCGCCCGCACGCCTGTACCAGACCTGAACGACCCTGCAGCCATCTACCAGGGTGGCGCGTTTGTGCGCATGGGGCCTTTCGACGACACGCCTTGATCGAGCACCAGGCGCTCGAAACCGTGGCGCAGACGGCAAAGATCCTGCGTGGCCGCGTTACCGGTGGCGCCGTCCATGCGCCATCCGCGACACGCATGCGCGGCTGTACTCCTGAACGAACCGAAGATCCCCCTGTTGATTGCCTGAAAGTAACCGAATGACCCCACAAGACCTCAAATCCATCATCAGCGCGGGCCTGCTGTCGTTTCCCGTGACCGACTTCGATGCACAGGGCAACTTCCGTCCCGACACCTATGCCGCGCGGCTGGAGTGGCTTGCGCCCTTTGGTGCGAGTGCCCTGTTTGCGGCCGGTGGCACGGGGGAATTCTTCTCGCTCACCGGTGATGAATACCCGTCCATCATCAAGACGGCAGTGGACACCTGCCGTGGCAAGGTGCCCATCATTGCCGGCGCGGGCGGCCCGACGCGCTTTGCGATTGCCTGCGCGCAAGAGGCCGAGCGGCTGGGCGCGCATGGTGTGCTGCTGCTTCCCCACTACCTGAGCGAGGCCGGACAGGAAGGCCTGATCAACCATGTGCAGGCCGTCTGTGAAAGCGTCAGGTTCGGCGTGATTGTGTACAACCGCAACGTCTGCAAGCTGACTGCTGAGTCCCTGGCCATACTGGCCGACCGCTGCCCCAACCTGATCGGTTTCAAGGACGGTGTGGGTGACATCGAGGCCATGGTGTCGATCTACCAGCGCATGGGCAGCCGCTTTGCCTATCTGGGGGGCCTGCCCACGGCCGAGGTGTACGCCGCCGCTTACAAGGCGCTGGGAACGCCGGTGTACTCGTCTGCGGTGTTCAACTTCATACCCAGGACCGCCATGGAGTTCTACCATGCCGTCGCCAACGACGATCAGGCTACCCAGCACCGGCTGCTGCATGACTTCTTCATGCCCTACCTGGCCATCCGCAATCGCGGCGCGGGGTATGCCGTCAGCATCGTCAAGGCCGGCGCGCGCATCGCCGGGCACGACGCCGGGCCGGTGCGCCCCCCGTTGACCGACCTGAAGCCGGGCGAAGTGGAGCAGCTCACCGCCTTGATCAAGTCATTGGGCCCCCAATAGGGCTCGGCTGGGGCATTGCACCGGCATGTCGACGAACGCGCAAAATTACGCCATGAACCCGCTCTATGTGCGCATGCACCCGGCCGACAACGTGGCGATCGTCGCCAACAACGGTGGACTGCCCCGCGGCACGGTATTTGCGGATGGCCTGGCGCTGCGCGAGCAGGTGCCACAGGGCCACAAACTGAGCCTGGTCGACATTGCCGCTGGTGCGCCGGTGACGCGGTATGGCGTGGCGATAGGCCACGCCCTGAAAGACCTGCCGGCGGGGTCCTGGGTGCATGAACGGGTATTGCAGATGCCCCCGGCCCGTGAACTGCGCAATCTGCCGATGGCGACACGGGTGGTGAAGCCACTGGCGCCGCTGGACGGCCACACCTTCGAGGGGTACCGCAACGCCGACGGGTCGGTGGGCACGCGCAACATTCTGGCCATCACCACCACCGTGCAATGTGTGGCGGGGGTGGTGGACTTCGCCGTGCAGCGCATCAAGGCCGAATTGCTGCCGCTGTTTCCCCATGTGGATGACGTGGTGGGCCTGGAGCACAGCTACGGATGCGGCGTGGCCATCGACGCGCCGGACGCCGTCATTCCGATCCGCACCCTGCGCAACATCAGCCTGAACCCCAACTTCGGCGGCGAGGTGATGGTGGTGAGCCTGGGCTGCGAGAAGCTGCAACCCGAGCGCCTGATGCCCCCCGGTGTGATTCCCATCAGTGACCAGCGCGGCGATGCCGCCGCTGCACCTGGGCTGGACGTGGTGTGTCTGCAGGACGCGAAGCACATCGGCTTCATGTCCATGATCGACTCGGTGCTGCGCCAGGCGCGCGTGCATCTGGAGCGCCTGGACAAGCGCCGGCGCGAGCCCTGCCCTGCGTCGGAGCTGGTGGTGGGCGTGCAGTGCGGCGGCAGCGACGCGTTTTCCGGCGTGACGGCCAATCCGGCGGTGGGGTATGCCACCGACCTGCTGGTTCGCGCAGGCGCCACCGTGATGTTTTCGGAAGTGACCGAGGTGCGCGATGCCATCGACCAGCTGACGGCGCGGGCTGCAAGCGTCGAAGTGGCGGAGGCCATGGTGCGCGAGATGGCCTGGTACGACCGCTACCTGGAAAAGGGCCAGGTTGACCGCAGTGCCAACACCACGCCGGGCAACAAGCAGGGTGGCTTGTCCAACATTGTGGAAAAGGCCATGGGGTCGATCATCAA
>JANNDB010000292.1:0-1601 GCA_031387285.1 Betaproteobacteria bacterium
GTTGCCGCTGCCGGGCAGCGCTGCGGCGGCTGGCAAGACGATCAGCAATTCGGACCCCATCACGGGGCAGGCCGGCTGGTACGACGTGCGCGTGCGCATACGCCCCGCCGCAGCGGACGAAGAAGCCGTCAGCTTTCCACAGATGGCCAGCGTGCCCGCTGCCCCCGGTGTGCTGGGCAAGGCTTCCAGCGTGCTGGCCTACTTTGCCGGAAGGAGAAAACCATGATGCAGTGGCTCAAGGACATCCTGCAGGCCGGTGTGGTGGAGTCCGCACCAGCCGCCCACGCCGCCAAGGCCACGGCACCACCGAGCGTGCGCGCCGCGCCCGGCGAAACACTGGCCAAGCAGCTGGCCCTGGTGATCGACCTGAACGTCTGCGTCGGGTGCCACGCCTGCGTGACATCGTGCAAACAGTGGAATTCGTCCGGCAGCGCCGGGCCGCTCGCCGACTTGAACGCCTATGGCGCAAATCCGACAGGTACGTTTTTCAACCGCGTGCAGACCTACGAGTCGGGCAGCTTCCCGGACACGCAGACCGTGCACTTCCCCAAGAGCTGCCTGCACTGCGAAGACCCGCCGTGTGTTCCGGTCTGCCCGACCGGGGCCAGCTACAAGCGCAAGGAAGACGGCATCGTGCTGGTCGACTATGACAAATGCATAGGCTGCAAATACTGCGCCTGGGCCTGCCCCTACGGCGCGCGCGAACTCGACGAAGAGCGCCAGGTGATGACCAAGTGCACCCTGTGCGTCGACCGCATCTACGACGAACTGCTCCCCAAGGAAGACCGCAAACCCGCCTGCGTCACGGCCTGCCCGACCGGCGCACGCCTGTTTGGCGACGTGAAGGACCCGGATTCGGAGGTGTCAAAAGCGATCCGTGAGCGCGGGGGTTATTCCCTGATGCCAGAGTGGGAGACGCAACCGGCCAACCAGTACCTGCCGCGGCGCATCACGCCGCCCTCCACGCACTGAGAGGCCAAACCCCCATGCATCCCGCTTTTTCCATTCTGTTCTTCACCACACTCGCCGGCGCGGCACAAGGCCTGGTCGTCCTCCTGGCGCTATCGCAGCTGCTTGGTCTCAAGCTGTCGCCGGGGTTCACGCCCATGGCCTTGCTGGTGGCCGAGGTGCTGCTGGTGGCCGGGCTGGCTTCGTCGTTCCTGCACCTGGGTCGCAAGATGCGCGCCTGGCGCGCGGTGCTGATGTGGCGCACCTCGTGGATGTCGCGCGAGGTCATCGTGCTGCCGGCCTTTATCGCCCTCGTGGCAATGTGGTGGCTGGCGCTGCGCAGCGGCTACAAGGCGGCCTGGATACCGCTTTTGGTAATCGCTGGCGCGGTGGCGCTGTGGTACTGCACGGCGATGATCTACGCCTGCCTGCGCTTCGTGCAGGAGTGGGCCAGAGGTAGATGACCAGCTGCGCCTTGGGCGCTATCTCATGGATGATCTCGAGGTCGAGCACGGTCTCGCCCTGCGCCTTCTCGGGCGTGCCCCAGTTGGGGTCGCGCTTGATGGTGAGATAGGAATCGAACTGCGGAAGCCCGAACTCGGTGGCGAACTGGATCAGGTCCTTGAGGTTCGGCAGGTCGTCGATCTCCGGCA
>JANNDB010000315.1:0-4002 GCA_031387285.1 Betaproteobacteria bacterium
AACACCTGCACCAGCGGCCCGGGACCCTGTACCAGTTGGTAACCGGCGGCGCGCAGGCGCAAGGCGGAGCGCGAGGCGCCACCGTAGATCATGTCGGTACCACCCGACTCCAGCGCGGCGTCGGCCGCCTGGTTGTCGCTGAAAAAGGTCAGCTCGACTTCATTCAGAATGGGTTTTTCGGCGCGCCAGTATTTCGGATTGACCACCAGGCGTACGCGCTGGCCGAGCACGCGTTCGGCCAGCATGTAGGGACCGGTGCCGGCCGGCTTGGCCTCGACGTCGGCGATACCAGCCGGGTCTATCGGCGAAATGAACTGCAGCAGGTCGGTGATCTGCTTGTCCGGCATCGGGCTGCTGAAATTGAGCCGGATCGTGTAGGGATCCACCACGGTCCAGTCTTTCACCGTGGCCATGGTGGCAAACAGGTTCTTGCCGAGCTTGGGATCAGCGGCTTTCTTCAGCGTGGCAGACACGGCTTCGGCATTCAGCGGAGCGCCGCTATGGAAGCTGACGTCGCGGCGCAGCGTCAGCGTGACCGAATTGTTGCCGGCGCCGACGGTCCACGCCGACGCCAGGCTGGGCACGGCCTGTCCTTCCGGCGTGTATTCGATCAGGCTGTCGTACAGGCTCTTGATCAGCGGGAAGTTTTGCGAGGAGAACTGGGCCGGGTCGAAATTCACGACGTCTGCCAGTATGGCGACGCGCAGCTTGCCGCCCTTGAGCGCCTGCGCCTGCGCGCCCAATGGCGAAACCAGGGCGATCGCGCCCAATGCAAGGGATGCGGCCAATACGGTACGGCGGGGCAAGGTGGGTTGCATGGTGGGGACTTCCTCTCAAAGTTAAAAACAGTTCGTGGGCATCATTGCGCCACTGGACGCCAGTCGTCAATAGGGTCTAACGGGTAGACCGGTCGCGGAATGCGCTGCCAAGGGAGGCCAAATACATCAGATTGGCCTGGCCCGGTGGTGTCACAGCGGATCACCCGCGACGTGATTGACGCAAAAAACTGGAAATTGGAGGCGGTCTTGAGCACCGCCATCTGGTACTGCCTGGGGTCAATGCCCATGAACTCGTAAACGTCGGGCAGGTTGCCGGCCACGCCGCGCAGTTCACTCACCAGCAATGTGACCGGACCGACCTGGAACACCACCGTGCAGCCCATGTCGATGGCGCTCTGGTAATAGTTGTGCACCGGCACCAGGCCCCGGTGAATGCGGCCGACGACGCCGGTCACTTCCAGGGGCTTGAAGAACTTCGTCGCGGTATGGCCGCCGACCGGCAGCGTCACGGTAGCGCCCTCGCCCGCGGCGACTAGTGCCGCCACGGTCTGCGCCTCGATCAAGGGCATCAGCGCGCGCCCGCGGATACCCTGGCGCAGGATCGATTCGAGGATCAGGTTGCTGTCGCCCGCAGAGCCGCCGAACACCGTGTCGCCGGTATCGCTGAGCACCACCAGGCCCTTCGGCTCGGCGTCGGCCATGCGTACCGCCTCATCGATGGAAACCGCCTCCTTGACCTGGAAGTCGGCGCGCATGGACCAGGCCAGGTCGGCCAATTCGTCGGCGCAGGCTTCAGCCAGCGCGCGGTCGTTGTCCGTGACGACCACGGTGGACCAGCCGGCCTCCGCCACGTCCAGCCAGGGCTGCATCGGATAGTTCGAAGCCTGCAACAGGCCGCGCTCGGCTTCCAGCACACGGGCCCGGTCGAACCATTTCTTCATCGGCCCACGGTCTGTGAGGAATTGCTCCTGGTGCGAGAGCAAGGGCAGCTTGCGCCAGGCCATCACCGGCCGCACGCCGCCGTACAGGATCTTGATCAGCAACTCGCCGCCGATGCGGCCGGTGTCGTACGGGTCGTGCGGCTGGGTACGGTGACCGACGATGGCCGTGCTGAGGTCGACCATCTTCTGCGTGATATTGCCATGGTGGTCCAGCCCCAGCACGATAGGCACGTGCGGCCCCAGCACCGCGCGGCAGGCCTCGAGCTGCGCGCCCTCCACGTCGTCGATACCCTCCGCGGCGCAGGCGCCGTGCAGCTGCAGCGCCAGCGCGTCGATATGCCCGGCGGCGCGCAGGCCGTTGCGGATCTTCTGGTCGAAAAAATCGTAGGAAGCGCGGTCGATGCGGCCACCCGCCACAGCCCAGCCACGGATGATGGGCACGACTTCCACCGGCCGCCCGGAGCGTTCGATGGCGTGCAAAAACCCGCCAATCTCCCCCACGCCGGCGTACTCGCGCCGGATCGCCTGGCCCTCCACGATGGCAAACGATTCATAGTCGCGCAAGGTGGTGGGCAGGGGGTTGAAGTCGTTCGTCTCCTGGCCGATGTGGATCAAGGCAATGCGCATGTTTTCGATCATAGTCAAGGGGTTGGGGCGCCTTGGTCATGAACGTTTCGTGGCGCGAAACACACGGCGCGGGTCATGCGCGTGCCTGCTGGAAATCACGCACCATTCGCAGTGCCTTGCCCATGGCATCGAGGGCAAAGTCGATGTCTGCGCTGCTGTGCACGGCCGAGAAACCGTGGTGGGCCGACGGCTGCAGATACACACCGTGCGCAAAGCAACCGCGGATGAATACCAGCTCCGCCGCCAGATCACGCTGCGCCGCTTCGCGGTAATTGGTGACCGGCGCGGCAACACCAAAGTACAGCCCGAACCGTGGCCCGAGCTGCTGCAGGCGCACCACCGCTCCGCTGCTGGCCACGTGTTGCTCGAAACCGCTGCGAAAACGCTCGGCGAGTTCGAACAGGCGCAAGTGGAAGCCGGCACTGGCGTAAACCTCGAGCGCGGCCTGCGCCGCCAGCACGCCACTCAGGTGTGCCAGATAGGTGCCACTCATCTGGCTCTCACCCACCGGCTTCAGGTGGCGCATCACGGCGCGCCTGCCCACCAGGGCGCTGATCGGCATGCCTGCGCCGAAGGCCTTGCCCAGCACACACAGATCGGGTGTGACGCCCAGATACTGCTGCGCACCCCCGGGCGCCATGCGAAAGGCTGTGAGCACTTCGTCGAAAAACAGCAGCGCGCCATGCTGCTCGCACAGCGAGCGGCAGAGCTGGGCAAAACCCGGCGCCGGTTCGATACAGCCCTGGTCGTAATTCACCGGCTCCATCAATAGCGCTGCAACTGTCGGGCCGTGCCGCTCGAAGGCCGCGCGCAAGGCTGCGGGATCGTTGAACGGCACCACGATGACATCGTCCGCGTTGCGCTCGGGCATGCCGGCCGACTCGGCATAGGCGATCGGATGCGCTGGCGGCCCAGCCTTGTCGGGCGGCGGCATGACGCTGTAGTTCAAGGCGTCGGCATACCCATGGAAATGGCCTTCGAACTTGATGAAGCGCCGCCGCCCGGTCGCCACCCGCGCCAGTCGCAGGCCATGCATCACGGTCTCGGTGCCGGAGCCGGCAAAACGCGCCATCTCGGCGCAGGGCACCATAGCGCGTAGCCGCTCGGCCAGCCGGGTCTGGTGTTCCGTCTCGCAGGCACACAGGATGCCGAGTTCCAGTGCCTGCTGCACCGCCGCGGTGATGGCCGGATGCTTGTGTCCGAGCAGCGAAGCGCCATGCGAGGTGCAGAGGTCCAGATAGGCCTTCCCATCCAGGTCAAAAAGGTAAGCACCTTCGCCACGCGAAACAAAAAAGGGCCGCCCGATCGCTGCGTTCGCACGCGCCGAGGCGCAGACGCCACCGGGCAACACGGCCTGTGCCGCAGTAAGCAGATCGGCGGTGTGGTCCATGGCCTCTCCTGGCCTGCTGGCGCTAGAGGATGCCGAAGCGCTTGAACACCGAGGCCAGCGGCTCGCCGGTGCGCAGCGCGTCCCGCGTGTGGTTTTCCCCGGTCACCTTCTGCAGTGCCATTTCCAGAACCAATTTTTCCTGCGCGCGCGGAATCACGACTACACCGTCCACATCGCCAAAAACGATGTCTCCCGGATCCACCTGCACACCCCCACACGCCACCCGAACGTCGCGATCGACCATGCGCGCGCGGCCCTTGGTGTC
>JANNDB010000320.1:0-4214 GCA_031387285.1 Betaproteobacteria bacterium
TCCTGCAAGACAAAAATCCGGGATGAGGTTTGTCGCCGATTATCGTAGCGGCCCGCAGCACCGCGGCAATAGAGGAAAACCCGAGCTTCAGAAGTGAATAGTTTAACCCTAAAGCAAATGCGAGACCGCAATGACCTGCTAGCGCGAATTTCAGTTGCTACTTCGCCAGCATGGCCGCGCTCACTGCCCACAGGCGCTCAGCAGCCTCGTCGTCGCAAGCGTGTGCGTTGACGCCGCGAAAGCGGGCGAAGGGGCTGGCAGGATCCGTGGGCAAGGCAACGTCGCAGTCTTCGCAATAGACGCCGGGTTTGCCCGCCAAGGTGCGGCTGGTGGCGGCCCAGAGTGTGGTAGCGCAGCCCTGTTCGGTGGTCTTGAACCCGGCCTTCGCCAGCTCGGATGGTGAGCCATCTTCGTTGATCCAACCCAGCCGCACTTGCTCTTGCGTGCTCAAGTGACGCTGCAAGGGCGTGAAGATGCCACCCGGGTGGACCGCAAAGGCATGGCCGCCCGATGCCTTCAAGCGGCGGCTGAGGGCGTTGGCGAAAAGCGCATTGGCGGTCTTGGACTGCCCATAGGCCTGCCATTTGTCGTAGGCAGTGGTCGCGAAATGCATGTCGTCCCAACGAATGCCGCCAATCTTGTGCCCGGTCGATGACAGGGCGACAACGCGCGCATTTCCGGTTCGCGTGAGCACATCCAACAGCGCGAGCACCAGTGCCATGTGCCCCAGGTGGTTGGTGCCGAACTGGGCCTCCCATCCCGGACCGACACGGGTTTGCGGGCAGGCCATGATCCCGGCGTTGTTGATCAACAGGTCGAGCCTGGGCAGCGAAACCGCCAAGCTTTCGGCAAAGCGACGCACCGAGGCGATGTCGCCCAGATCCATATCGGCCATTTCCACCTGCCCCGTGACGGCGGCCAACGCTGGGCCGGCCTTGGCGCGATCCCGAACCGGCACGATCACGCACACACCCTTGTTCGCCAGCGCCCGCACGGTCTCCAGGCCGATGCCGCTATAACCACCGGTGACGATCGCCACCTTGCCAGCCAAGTCGAGATCGGCAACGACTTCTGCGCCGGTTGACTTGGCGTGGAATCCCGAATGGAGGGGTATTTGGTCGGTCAGGGCCATCGCGTTTCGCCTCGAGTTGATCGGTCGAATCATAGATCAGGCGTTGCGTGCCCAGCTCGTGCCGACGAAGTTTCTCGATGCCGCGCGCATCAATCCTTGCCAGGAATCGGATCACAATCGACTGAACATCCATCGGGAGCCGCCATGAACGACAGCTTTGGCAACCGCCTGACCGTGACGTCGCAGGCCGCATGCCTGTTCTATGACAAGGCGGTGGACGCTTACCTGCACGCATGGCCGGGCGTGCTCGAAAACATTGCAGCAGCTGTGGCGCAGGCGCCCGACTTCGCCCTGCCGCATGCGCTCGAGGCTCTGGTACTGGCGGCCCGCGGCCAGACCGCTCCGGCGCGCGCCGCACTGGAGCGGGCCCAGGCCTGTGCACGGCAAGCCGCGCCGCGCGAGCAGTCCCATATTGGTTTGGTTGGCGCCATCACGGAGGGCCTGGGGCGCGACGCGCTGTCACAGGTCATCGACCATGCGCAGCGTTTTCCCGGCGATGCCCTTGCCGCCTCCACCGCGCTGGGAGCTTACGGGCTGTTCGGCTTCAGCGGGCGCTCCGACCACGATCGCGCGCGGCTGGCTTTCGTGGAAGCTCTTGCACCGCATTACCCGGACGAGTTGCCGTGGCTGATGGCGCATCGGGGTTGGGCGCGCATCGAGTGTGGCCAGGTGCGAGAGGGCCAGGCCATGGCCCAAAGGGCGATCACATTGCGGCCCGACAACGGACACAACGCGCATATCGTGATGCATGGCTTCTTCGAGAGCGCCGAGCCCGCCGCCGCGCTGGCGTTCCTGCAGGCATGGCTGCCCGGATACGCGTCCGGCGCCTTGATGTGGGGTCATCTTCACTGGCATGCAGCGCTCGCCGAGATCGAGCTGGGACGGCTGGATGCGGCTGTCGCCCGCCTGCTCGGCCCCATGACCGACCACCTGACGCTGGGCCCGCCCTTCATGGGACTGGTGGACACGGTTGCGCTGATGTGGCGCCTGGGGCTGCTGGGGAGGGGAGATCTTCCCTGGGCCATGGCGCAGAAACACGCCGAGCAGCACTTGCCGAATGGATCGAACGTGTTCGGCGAGCTGCATTTGTGCATGCTGGCCGCGGCTCGGCGCGATCGCGGCGCCGCTCTGGCCTCATTGCAGCGCCTGGAGAAAATCAACGAACGTGGCCATGGCGGCGCGCCCGCAGCAATGCGGTTTGCGCAAGGGCTGGTGGCACTGGTCGATGGGGATGCCGACAGGGCGCGCGAGCTCTTCAGCTCCTGCAGCGTTGACGCGGTGTGTCTGGGAGGCAGCCACGCGCAACGCGCGGTGGTCGAGCAGACCCGAGACGCATGCCGGCTGCCTCCGCTGCAGTGACGGTGGTCGCTGTGGCAGGACGGTTCGCGGTCTGGTTGTTGGCCCGTGTTTCGGCATCTTGCCGCCCACGCAAGTGGCCGGTATGCAGCGGGTCCGGTCACTGGTTGATAAAGGCTCGATGGCAGGCCTCGCCCAGACCAGTCATTGAACTACTTCGTCTGCCCGCAACAGCAACGCTCGCGGGACGGTGATGCCCAGCGCTTTTGCGGCTTTCAGGTTGACAATCAGCTCGAAGCGCGTCGGCTGCTCGACCGGCATGTCGGCCGGCTTGGCGCCCTTGAGAACCTTGTCGACCAACTGGGCTGAGCGGCGTAGTTGATCGGGAAGCATGGAGCCATAGCTGAGCAGCGCTCCGGCCTCGGCCACGGCGGCGATGCTGCCGACCCACGGCACGCGCCCTCGGTTTGCCAGTTCGGTCAACTGCTCGCGCAGATTTGTGGCGACCGAGGTAGTCCCAATGATGGCATCGACCCTTTGGCCGAGCAGCCTTGTCACCGCGGCATCGAGCTCCAACGGGTTCGATGCGTGAGCGACCAAGATTGTCAGGCCAAGCGATGGCGCTACTGCCGCCAGCGCGCTGCGTTCGGTGTTCAGGCGCGGATCGCTCGGATTGCCCACAACGCCGATGCGTCTCGCGTTGGGAAGGATCTCGCGCAGCAGTTCGAGACGCTTGGGCGCAAGCGATTCAATGGTGCTGAGGATCCCGGTCACGTTGCCTCCCGGATGCGCCAGGCTCAAAACCAGGCCAGCACCCACTGGGTCCGATCCGGTCGCAAACAGGATTGGAATTGTGCGCGTCGCCCGCCACGCGGCCATCGCTGCGATCTGCGGCGGCGCATAGATCAGCTCAGGGCGACGCGCCACCAGTTCCGTTGCAAGCCGTGGCAGGTCTTGCTGACGATCGCCGGCATAGACCCGGTCGTACGAGACGTTCTGGCCTTCGGTCCAGCCAAGCTCGCGCATCTGGTCAAAGAAGGGTTTGAGCGTGACCTCTTCCTTCGCGCGTGTGCTGGGCACCAGCAAACCGACGCGGCGCAAGGTCGTGGTGGCGGTTTGCGCACGCAGCAACTCAGTTTGGGCAAGGAGGCTGGTGCCGAGCGCATGAAGAAAATAGCGGCGTCGGCTTATCGCCGCGCGATTGCGATTGGTGGTCACTGGATCACCTCGTCGGCGCGCAGCAGCAGCGACTGCGGAACACTCAGGCCGAGGGCTTTGGCGGTTTTGAGGTTGATGACCAGCTCGAAGGTCGTCGGCTGCTCCACAGGAAGGTCACCTGGCCGGGCGCCCTTCAGGATCTTGTCGACGAACTTCGCCGCATTGCGAAACACGGCGATGTTGTTGGTCGCGTAACTGAGCAACCCGCCTGCGGCAACGTGGTCGCGAATAGCAAAACCGACCGGTAACCTAGTGCTTTGGAGGGTCTGTTGCAACCTGGCACGTTCAGAAATGTAGAGCGAGTCGAGCATCACCACCACCACTTGCGCACCCTGGGCCGTAACAAGACCGGCAATGGCGCCAATCTGTTCAGGAGTGCTCGCTACGACACGCAACGCTAACAGCCCCAACGCCGCGCAGACCTGTTGGGCCAAGGCCCAGACCGCGCTGTGCGCAGGGTTGTTTTCACTTACCAGGATGGCAAAGCGACGCGCACCGGGTACTGCGTCGCGCATGACCTCGATGAGTTTGCCAAACACCTCCACCGACTGGCTGCTCAGGCCGGTGA
>JANNDB010000355.1:0-7707 GCA_031387285.1 Betaproteobacteria bacterium
GCTTGCGTGAGAGTGTCGTAGCCGACGAAGGTATTGCCGACGCCGCCGTACTCCAGCGCCTTGTCCATCCTGAACTTGCCGGCCGCCCGCGCCTGCGACTTCTGCCGGTCCATGGCGGCGTTGAAGCCTGCCTCGTCCACCGTCAGGCCGCGCTCGCGGCACACATCGGCCGAGAGATCGAGCGGGAAGCCGTAGGTGTCGTGCAGCTTGAACGCCACGTCGCCAGGCAAGGTCTTCACGCCACCGGCCAGTGCCGTGTCAAGAATTTCCATGCCGACTTCCAGCGTCTCGAAGAAGCGCTCCTCCTCTGCCTTGAGCACCTCGGTGATACGCTGCTGCTGCGCCGCCATGGCAGGGTAGGCCTCGCCCATCACGCCGACCAGATCGGCCACCAGCTTGTGGAAAAACGGCGTCTTCTGGCCCAGCTTGTAGCCGTGCCGGATGGCGCGGCGCACGATGCGCCGCTGTACATAACCGCGCCCTTCGTTGCTCGGAAGCACACCATCGCTCACCAGGAACGCAGTGGCGCGGATGTGGTCGGCGATCACCTTGAGCGAGTTGTTCGCCAGGTCCTTGCAGCCGGTCTCGCGCGCGGCGGCGCGGATCAGCGTGTCGAACAGGTCGATCTGGTAGTTGCTGTGCTGGTGCTGCAGGATGGCGGCAAGCCGCTCCAGGCCCATGCCGGTGTCCACGCAGGGCGCCGGCAACGGTTTGACCGAGCCGTCGCTCTGCATGTCGAACTGCATGAACACGTTGTTCCAGATCTCGATGTAACGGTCTCCATCCGCATCCGGCGAGCCGGGCGGGCCACCGGCGATCCCGGGGCCATGGTCATAAAAAATTTCGCTGCACGGTCCGCAGGGGCCGGTGTCGGCCATCATCCAGAAGTTGTCGGAGGCGTACTTCGCGCCCTTGTTGTCGCCGATGCGCACCACACGCTCCGGCGGCAGGCCGATCTCTTTCGTCCAGATGTCGTAGGCCTCGTCGTCGTCGATGTAGACCGTGGCCCAGAGCTTGTCGGCCGGCAGCTTGTAGACCTTTGTCAGCAACTCCCAGGCCCAGGTGAGCGACTCACGCTTGAAATAGTCGCCAAAGCTCCAGTTACCGAGCATCTCGAAAAAAGTGTGGTGGCGCGCCGTGTAGCCGACGTTCTCCAGGTCGTTGTGTTTACCCCCGGCGCGCAGGCAGGCCTGCACCGAGGCCGCGCGCACATAGGAGCGTTTGTCGGTGCCCAGAAAAACGTCCTTGAACTGCACCATGCCCGAGTTGGTGAACATCAGCGTCGGATCGTTGCCCGGCACCAGCGGGCTCGACGCCACCACGGTGTGCCCCTTGGAGGCGAAGAAATCCAGGAAGATGGTACGGATATCGGCGACGGTGATGGCAGAATGGTTCATGAAAATGCAGGCTCAGGAAGTGGCAGCGCCTGGATTCGCGCCGCGTGGTGGTCGTGCCGTCCGAGAGGACTTGACAGACCCGCCAGAAGAGCCCTGATTTTACCAGTTCACCCTGGATTGAAAGCCTCACCATGGACATGCAGACCTCCCCCCTCTCCCTCCTGCGCGACCCGTCGCTGCTCAGGACCGATGCGCTCATCAACGGCCAATGGGTGGCGGGCGCGAGCCGCTTCGACGTGCACGACCCGTCCAACGGCCGCAAGCTGGCCGACGTGGCCAACCTGGGCGCCGCCGATGCGCAATCCGCCATCGACGCCGCGAACGCCGCCTGGCCGGCCTGGCGCGGCAAGACCGCCAAGGAGCGCAGCATCCTGATGCGCAAGTGGTTCGACCTGTTGATGGCCAACCAGGAAGACCTGGCGCGCATCATGACGGCTGAACAGGGCAAGCCCTTCGCCGAGGCCAAGGGTGAGGTCGCCTACGGCGCGAGTTTTGTGGAGTGGTTCGCCGAGGAAGCCAAACGCGTCATGGGCGAGACACTGCCCACTTTCGACAACAACCGCCGCCTGATGGTGCTCAAGCAGCCCATCGGCGTCTGCGCGGCCATCACGCCGTGGAATTTCCCGCTGGCCATGATCACGCGCAAGGTGGCGCCGGCGCTGGCCGCTGGCTGCACGGTCATCATCAAACCGGCCGAGTTGACGCCCCTCACCGCGCTGGCCGCAGGCGAATTGGCGCTGCGCGCAGGTATTCCAGCCGGTGTGCTGAACCTGCTGAGCGCCGACAGCGCGAATTCGATCGCCGTGGGCAAGGTGCTGTGCGCCAGCGACGTGGTGCGCCACATCAGCTTCACCGGTTCCACCGAAGTCGGCCGCATCCTGATGGCGCAGTCGGCGCCCACGGTCAAGAAGATGTCGCTCGAACTTGGAGGCAACGCGCCCTTCATCGTGTTCGACGACGCCGACATCGACTCTGCCGTGGAGGGCGCGATGGCCAGCAAGTACCGCAATGCCGGGCAGACCTGCGTCTGCGCAAACCGCTTCTATGTGCAGGAGGGCGTGTACGACGCCTTTGTTGCCAAGTTCAGCGCCAAGGTGGCGGCGCTCAAGGTCGGCAACGGCTTTGAAGACGGCGTTGCGCAGGGCCCGCTGATCGAGGACGCCGCGGTGGACAAGGTCAAGCGCCACGTGGCCGATGCGCTGGCCCGGGGCGGGAGACTCACGGTGGGCGGCAAGCCGCTGCAAGGCCAGTTCTTCGAGCCCACGGTCGTCGCTGAAGCCAGCGCCGACATGTTGTGTGCGCGCGAAGAAACCTTCGGCCCGTTCGCGCCGGTGTTCCGCTTCAAGACCGAGAAGGAAGCCGTGGATGCCGCGAACGCCACCGAGTTCGGGCTGGCGAGTTACTTCTACAGCCGCGACGTGGGCCGCATCTTTCGCGTGAGCGAGGCGCTGGAATACGGCATGGTCGGCATCAACGTGGGCATCCTGGCCACCGAGCATGTCCCGTTTGGCGGCGTCAAACAATCCGGCCTGGGGCGCGAGGGCTCCCACCACGGCATGGACGACTATGTGGAGATCAAGTTTCTCTGCATGGGCGACATACTGAAATAAGGCCTCAGGGCTTGCAATCCAGGCTGCGGATCTCCCGGATCACCGACGCGGGATGCGTCCACAGCTGGAAGTGGTCCATGCCGGGGGCACGCACCACGCGCATCCACTGCCGGGGCGCGCGCGCCTCCAGATAGTCAGCGGTACGCGGGTCCACCAAGGGGTCCTGGTCGCCCTGAATGGCGATCAGCGGGCGGCCAAGCCTGGGCCAGTAGCTGTCGAGCACCCGGAGTTGCTGCTCCAGCACCATCATCTCGCGGTTGGACCACAGCATATTCTTCCCTACCACCCACTGCGCCAGCCAGTTGTCGGCCAGATGGTTGTACCAGCGCGGCGCCTCCAGTTCCGGTGCCACCGAGCCCGCGACCAGCACGCCGCCGCACACCTTTTCGGGATGGTCGATCGCCATCCAGGCGATCAGCGGGCCGCCCAGTGAATGCCCGACCACGATCGCCGGCGCGCCCTCCGGTATGGCAGCAGCCAGCACGGCGGCCTGGGCGCGCAGGTCGAGCATCAGATCGCCGGGGCCGGAGCCCCCGAAGCCGGGACGGTCCATGGCAATCCGCGGCCCATATCCGCTGAGTTCGGGGGCGTCCAGGTAGCGCGCCCAGGAGCGCCAGGAGCCCGGCGAACCATGGATAAAAACGATGGGAGTCTGTCCCGGTCCCGGCATCTGCACCAGTTGCACCGTGCGCCCCAAGACCCGGACACTGCTCACCTGCGGCCGGACCGGGCCGGGAAACAGCGCCTCGATGCTTCCGCGCGGAATGGGGGGATCGGCACACGCGGCCAGCTGCAGCAGGGAAGTCACCAGTAGCACTCCTGTCAAAAGCTTTGTCGCGGCAACCATGGTTCTCCTTACCCGCCATGTACGACTTGCCATCCGTCGTGCACCGGCCATGCAGCTTAGATGAAAACGCGCTTGTCAGACGGAGCCGGGATACCTGGTCAGGACATGAAAACTTGGCGTAGAATGCAAATGAGATTGATTCTTGTTTGTATGGAGGACACTTTCATGAAGACTTCAATGACATGGCTGGCACGCTCGCTTGCACTGGCCACCGCGGCGCTGCTGGGTTGGGGCGCTGCGCTTGCACAAAGCAGCGAGCCCCTGGTGATCTACAACGCGCAACACGATGATCCGACCCTGGGCTGGGTTCAGGGCTTTACGCGCGAAACCGGCATCAAGGTAGTCGTTCGCAACGGCAGCGACAGCGAAATGGCCAACCAGCTGGTGCAGGAGGGCAAGGCAACGCCCGCCGACGTTTTCCTTACGGAAAACTCGCCGGCCATGGCCCTGGTCGACAACGCGGGCATGTTTGCGCCGCTGGACGCCGATACGCTGGCCCTGGTCCCGGCCAACTTCCGCCCCGCGCACGGCCGGTGGATTGGCGTCGCATCGCGCAGCACCGTGTTTGTCTACAACAAGGTCAAGCTTTCCAGAGACCAGTTGCCCAAGTCCCTGCTCGACCTGGCCAGCCCGGCCTGGAAGGGCCGCTGGGCCGCGTCACCCACGGGCGCAGACTTTCAGGCGATCGTGAGCGCCTTGCTGGAGCTCAAGGGCGAGGCTGCCACCACCGAATGGCTCAAGGCGATGAAGACCAACGCCGTTGCGTACAAGGGCAATGGCGCCGTCATGCGCGCTGTCAACGCCGGACAGATCGACGGCGGCGTGATCTACCACTACTACTACTATGGCGATCAGGCCAAGACGGGCGAGAACAGCGACAAGATCGGTCAGCATTACTTTCGCAACGAAGATCCCGGCGCGTTCGTGAGCATTTCCGGCGCCGGCGTGCTGGCGACCAGCAAGCGCCCGGCACAGGCCCAGGCACTTGTGAAATGGATCGCCAGCAAGGGCGGACAGGAAGTGCTCCGAACCGGCCGCTCCTACGAATACGCGGTGGGCAACGGCGCACCGTCGCACCCCAATCTGGTACCGCTGTCGGAGCTTCAGTACCCCAAGGTCGAACCGTCCCGGCTGAACGGCCGCAAAGTCACCGACCTGATGACCCAGGCCGGCCTGCTGTAGACCGTTTGTCCGGCAGGGCTTCAGGCAACTCCAGGTGGCCGTCGCGTACCACGCGCAACGCCTCGCCCTGCGCCCGATGGGCCACGGCGGCGCGGCGTGGATGGGCGCCGCTGCATCGCTCATCACGGCATTTGCGCTGCTGCCGCTGGGCTTTGTGCTGTTCGTCGGCTGGCAGACCGGCTGGGAGGCCGCCGCGCCGCTGATTTTTCGCGCGCGGGTGGGTGAGCTGCTCGTCAACACCGCCTTGCTGGAGTTGTGCACGCTGCCCGCCACCGCCGTGCTGGCGCTGGCGCTGGCCTGGCTGACCGAGCGCAGCGACCTGCCCGGCGCGCGCATCTGGTCGTGGCTGTGTGTGGCGCCGCTGGCTGTTCCCGCCTTTGTGCACAGTTATGCGTGGGTCACGGTGGTGCCGGATCTGCATGGCCTGTCTGGCGCAACGCTGATCTCCACGCTGGCCTATTTCCCGTTCATGTACCTGCCGCTGTCGGCGGCGCTGCGCCGGCTCGACCCGAGTCTGGAAGACACTGCCACGTCGCTTGGCCTCGGCCCCTGGCAGGTGTACAGGCGGGTGGTCCTGCCCCAGCTGCGTCTGGCCCTGTGTGGCGGCGCACTGCTGGTCGGCCTGCACCTGCTGGCCGAGTACGCCTTGTTCGCGATGATCCGGTTTGACACCTTCACCACGGCCATCGTTGCGCAGTTCCAGTCCACCTACAACGGCCCCGCCGCGAACATGCTCAGCGGCGTGCTGGTGTTGTGCTGCTTTGTCTTGCTGGGGCTGGAGTCGCGCGCGCGCGGCGACGCGCGTTACGCCCGCCTGGGGACCGGCGCGGCCCGCCTGCCGTTGCGCCGCAGCCTGGGGCGTTATACGGCTATCGCGTGGCTGCTCCCCGCCATCACCACCGTGCTGGCATTGGGCGTGCCGCTCTACACCCTTGCGCGCTGGCTGCTGGCCGGCGGCGCCGCGGTGTGGCAGTGGGACACCATTGGTGCGGCGCTGGGCCAGACCCTGTTGCTGGCGTTGGCCGGTGGTGTGCTCACGGTGCTGGTGGCAGTACCGATGGCCTGGTTGTCGATACGCGCGCCGGGCCGCATGCAACGCGTGCTGGAGGCCTGCAACTACATGGTGGGCTCTTTGCCGGGCGTTGTGGTGGCGTTGGCGCTGGTCACCATCACGGTGCGGGTCGCGTTGCCGCTGTACCAGACGCTTGTCACCGTACTGCTGGCCTACCTGCTGCTGTTTCTGCCACGCGCACTGGTCAGCCTGCGCGCCGGAATTGCCCAGGCCCCGGTGGAACTGGAGCATGCCGCGCGCAGCCTGGGCTTCACACCGGCACGGGCACTGTGGGCCGTCACCCTGCGCCTGGCTGCGCCGGCTGCGGCGGCGGGCATGGCGATGGTGGCGCTGGGGATCACCAACGAGCTCACCGCCACGCTGTTGCTGGCCCCCACCGGCACCCATACGCTGGCCACCCGCTTTTGGGGCTACAGCAGCGAAATCGACTACGCCGCCGCGGCACCGTATGCTCTGGCCATGGTGTTGCTCTCCCTGCCCATGGCTGGTATTTTGCATGCGCAGTCGCGCCGCGGCGCCGGACTATGACCTTGCTCGACATCGCGGGCGTGCACAAGCGTTACGGTCCGGTGCGCGCGCTCGACGGTGTGAGCCTGCAGGTGCCAGCCGGCAGTCGCACGGCGATCGTCGGCCCGTCGGGCTCGGGCAAGACCACGCTGCTGCGAATCATTGCCGGCTTCGAAGCGCCCGATGCGGGCCGTGTCAGCATCGGCACCCAGGTGCTGGCCGACGGCCCGCTGGCGGTGCCCGCTCACCTGCGTGGAATCGGCTACGTGCCGCAGGAGGGCGCCCTGTTCCCGCACCTGAGCGTCGCGGAGAACATCGGCTTCGGCCTGGCCCGCAATGCGCCGGGACGCAGCGCCCGCATCACCGAACTGATGCAGATGGTAGCGCTGGATGCCGCCATGCTGCCGCGGCGTCCGCACGAACTCTCCGGCGGCCAGCAGCAGCGCGTTGCGCTGGCGCGCGCCCTGGCCCAGCGCCCGCGCCTGATGTTGCTGGACGAACCCTTCTCGGCGCTCGACACCGGCCTGCGCGCCAGCACCCGCAAGGCGGTGGCCGAGTTGCTCGGCGCAGCCGGCGTGACCACCATCCTGGTCACCCACGACCAGGCCGAGGCGATGTCATTTGCCGATCAGGTGGCTGTGATGCGTTGTGGGCGCCTGGTGCAGGTGGGCTCGCCGCAGGCCTTGTATCTGCGTCCTGTCGATGCGGTCACGGCCGAGTTCCTGGGCGAGGCGATCCTGCTGAGCGCGCAGCTGGCGGGGGGCCGCGCGAACTGCTCCCTGGGCGAAATTGCCGTGGATGACACCGGGCGCAATGGCGCCGCCCAGATCATGCTGCGCCCCGAGCAACTGGTGCTCAGAACCGTGAACGCCGAGGCACCCGCGCCAGACGGCACCGGTTGCCTGGCCATCGTGGAAGAGGTGGATTTTGGCGGTGCCCTGTGCGGCCTGACCGTGCGCCTGCTCGGGGCCGCGCAGGCGGGTGACGCGCCGCTCCTGGTGCATACGCCCACCGTTCACATTCCGCCGGTGGGCGCCACGGTGCGTATCGAAGTGTTGGGGCAGGCGCACGTGTTCCCGGTAGAGACTGACC
>JANNDB010000399.1:0-7907 GCA_031387285.1 Betaproteobacteria bacterium
ACGGCGCAGCGGCTGCGACAACGGTGACGACCGTTCCACGCCGTCGCAGATCTGGGCCGCTACCCGCGATGCCGGCCCGTCACTGCTGATGCCGGTCATCATCATCGGCGGCATCTGGACCGGCGTGTTCACGCCGAGCGAGTCCGCGGCCATTGCCGTGGTGTACGGCATTGTTGTGTCCTTGTTCTATTACCGGGATCTGCACTGGAGCCGCCTGCCCCAGTTGCTGCTCAACGCCTTCATGACCAGCGCCACGGTGATGCTGGTGATCGGCGCAACCGGTGCCATGGCCTGGCTGATCACGGTCGAGCAGGTCGCGGTGCAGATGGCCGAGTGGATCCAGCTGGTGGCCACGGAACCATGGATGTTTCTGCTGCTGTTCAATCTGTGCTTGTTGCTGCTGGGTATTTTCATTGAGCCGCTGCCAGCCATGCTGCTGTCCGCGCCGCTGTTTCTGCCCCTGGCCAAACACTTCAACATGGACATGGTGCATATTGGCGTCGTGATGACAGCCAATCTCGCCATTGCCCTGTACACACCCCCGGTCGGCGGCACCCTGTTTGTTGCAGCAAAACTGGCCAAGGTGGGCATTGGCGAAATCACCCGGCATCTGTGGCCGCTGATGACCGCCACCTTCGCCGTCGTGCTGCTCGTGACGTATATTCCGCAACTCTCCACCTGGTTCCCGCGCTTCATCCAGACGCTTTAAAAAACCATGCAGGCCCTCGTCGTCGAATTCCTGATCAAACCCGCGCACATCGATGCGTTCAACACCGCGATTCTTGACAACGCGCGCGCATCGCGCGAAACGGAACCGGGTTGCCGGCAGTTCGATGTATGTCGCGATCCGGCCAATGCGACCGTTTTCTTCCTGTACGAACTCTATGACGATGACGCGGCGATTCAGGCCCATATGCAGTCCGCGCACTTCCTGCAGATGAACGCTGCCACGGCCGACTGGGTGGAGCGCAAGACGGTTTGGCGTTACGTCCGCACCGCCCCATGACGCTCGCCCTGGGCTGCATCGCCGACGACTTCACCGGCGCCACCGATCTGGCGAACAACCTGGTGCGGTCTGGCATGCGGGTCGTCCTGACAACCGGCGTGCCGACAGTGCCGGTGGACCATGCCGACGCCATCATCGTCGCCCTGAAGTCGCGCACCATCGACCCGGCGCTGGCCGTGGACATGTCACTCGCTGCTGCGCGCTGGTTGCGCGAGCAAGGCGCCACACGTTTTTACTTTAAGGTCTGCTCCACCTTTGACTCCACTGCGCAGGGCAACATAGGCCCGGTTGCCGAAGCGCTGGCCGACATGCTGCAAGCACCCTTTGTGCCGGTCACACCGGCGTTTCCCGAAGCCGGCCGAACCGTCTTCAACGGGCAGCTTTTTGTTGGCGAACAACTGCTTTCGGAAAGCCCGATGCGCAACCATCCGCTGACACCGATGACGGATTCCAACCTGGTGCGTGTGCTGCAGGCGCAGCTTCCCACGCGCCGCGTCGGGCTGATCAACCATGCCACCGTCTCCCGTGGCGGCGCAGCCATTGCCGAGCGGGCACAGGCCCTGATACGGGAGGGCCGCACCATCGGCATCGTTGACACCGTCGACGACCAGGACTTGCACCACCTGGCAGCCGCCTGTAGTTCGTGGCCCCTGGTGGTGGCGGGCTCAGGGCTGGGACAGGCCCTGGCAGGGCAGTACGGCTTTCGATCCGGTGCGGCCGCATCGGCGCTGCCGGCGCCGGGGGGCGCCGCGGCGATCGTCTCGGGCAGTTGTTCGGAAGCGACCAATGCACAGGTGGCGAACTTCATCGCTGGCGGCGGGCAGGCCTACCGCATCGATGCGATGCGACTGTGCGCGGGTGAAGACTGCGCCGGCGCCGCGCTGGACTGGGCGGGTACGCGCCTGGGGGTCGATCCGATTCTGATCTACGCGACCGCACCACCCGAGGTGGTGGCCCAGGTCCAGGGCAGGGCCGGCGCTCAGAACGTCGGCGAACGGGTTGAGGCCACCCTTTCCACCATCGCCAGTGGCCTCGTCGCCCGGGGTGTACGCCGGCTGGTTGTCGCTGGTGGTGAGACATCCGGTGCCTGCATCAACGCGCTGGGCATCGAACGGTTGCGCGTCGGCCCGCAAATTGCCCCCGGTGTACCGTGGTGTCATGCACAACAACCGGCCCTGCACATCGCGCTCAAATCCGGCAACTTCGGTGGCCCGGCGTTTTTCCGCGAGGCGTTTGCCACGTTGACTTCGGGCAGCCCAGCTGGATCGGCGACAACCTGAATACGCTCACGCACCCATGACGGCTTCCAGCTCTTCCGTTCGCGAGTCGATTTGCCGCGTCGCCCGCTCCCTGTATGAGCGCGGCTATGTTCATTCCACGGCGGGCAACATCAGCGTGCGCCATGGAACCGGCTTCATCATAACTCCCACCGATGCCTGCCTGGGCGAATTGCGTCCCGAACGGCTGGCCGAAGTGGATGCCGACGGCCGGCTGCTCAGCGGCGACCCTCCAAGCAAGACACTGGCCCTGCACAAGCGCATCTATGCCAGCGCACCGGACGCGGGTTGTGTCATCCACACCCACAGCCACCACCTGGTGGCGCTGACGCTGCAGGGTGTCTGGCGGCCGGATGACATCCTCCCGCCATTGACCCCGTACTACGTGATGAAAGTCGGCCATGTACCGCTGGTGCCGTACCACCGGCCCGGGGACCCCGCCGTGGCAGAACGGGTGGCCGGCCTGATCGAACACCATGCCCGGCAGGGCACGCCTATCCGCGCCGTGATGCTGGACCGGCTGGGGCCCAACGTATGGCACCGGACCGCGGAGCAGGCCAGCGCAGTGCTCGAAGAACTGGAAGAAACGGCGCGCCTTTGGTTGGCGTGTGGGCGCGCGGCGCTTGCGTTGGACGAGCAACAGATCCAGCAATTACGCGTCAACTTCGGCGCCGCGTGGTGACTACCGCCTGACGTCCCGACGTCCCGGTCTGGTGGCTACCCGCAGTGAGCGCCGCCCCTACTTGCCGCCATCAATCGCGATGGTCTGCCCGCTGATCCAGCCGGCCTGCTCGGAGGCGAAGAACAATACGCCGTAGGCGATGTCCTGTGGCGTGCCCAGGCGCCTGAGGGCGATGTTGGCCAGGAGCCTGTTCTGCCCCTGCTCACCCATCGCCTCCCACTGCCGCTCGGTGTTCGGGTTGGAGCGCACAAAACCCGGTGCGATGCAGTTCACGGTGATGCCCCACTCGCCCAGTTCGTGGCCCAGCTGGCGCGTCAGGCTCACTAGCGCGGCCTTGGAGGCGGCATAGGCCTGGATGCCGGTGAGGCTGATCGTGAGCCCGGCGCCACTGGCAATGTTGATGATGCGCCCCGCACGTGCCGCCTTCATGCCCGGCGCGACCTCCTGGGACATATAAAAGGCGCCGCTCACGTTGACGGCAAAGATGGCGTTCCACTGTTCAGGGGTCACGTTCTCCAGCGGCTGGCCGACCTGGCCCAGCACCCCACCGGCGTTGTTCACCAGAATGTCGACGTGGCCGCCGTCCATGCAGGCCGTCGCAACCAGCGCCTGTACCGCCTGCGGCTGCGTGATGTCCAGTACACGGCCCTCGCACCAGCCGCCGGCACTGCGGCACTGGTGCGCCGTCTGCTCGACCTCGTCGGCGAGGATGTCCAGCGCCCACACGCGTGCGCCACTGGCCGCCAGCGCCAGGCAGATGGCGCGGCCAAAGCCGTGCGCCGCGCCCGTCACGATGGCGGTTTTTCCGCGCAGGTCGGCCTGCAGGTTGGCGATATCAGGCGGCATGGGTAGAGGCCCGCTCACACACGCTGATCAACTCGGCAAAGGTCTCTAACGCCATCGGCCGCTGGCCGTCCTCGATGGCGTGGATCAGCGCCACCAGACAACGGATCGCCGGAGTGGGTATGCCCGCCGCATCGCCGAGATCGGCAATGACGCCGATCTGCGGGTCCACCTCGGTCTTGCGTTTGCGCACCGCGAGATCGCGGTAGATGCCGGTATGCGTCTTGGCCGTGTGGCGGTTGAATTCGGCCAGTGCCGCCACCGAGGCCCGCGCGCCAGAGGCCGGGGCACCGGGTGCAAAACAGGCCGGGTCGAAACCGTTGAAGCCGATCGGCCGCACGCCGCGCGCCGCGGCCACCGCCATCACTTCGCGCGCCAGCCGGTCGAACACGACAAAGCGGCGCGGGTCGTCGAAGTTGGCACTCATGGAGTCGGTCGTGAGGGCCGTGGCAAACAACATGGCGCCATAGGCGAGCTTGCCCCACAGATAGCCCCAGATGTTGTCGGTCCACACCGCGGCCGGCTCGAACAGGGCGAGTTGCTGGTGCATCCGGCGCGTACGCGCACGCAGGCTGCCGTCGATTTCGCCGACCACCACCGCGCCCCGATTGCCGAACAGGATTTCTCCCGGGGCCAGCCAGTCGGCGCCGAAATTAACGAAGCAGCCCATGGTGCGTTCGCCACCCACGGCGCGCGCAATGGCCAGTTCGTTGAGCCCGTTCTGGGCCGACAACACGAAGCCGTCGGGCGCAAGGTGCGGCGCCAGCATGGCCAGTGCCGCTTCGGTCGCCTGCGCCTTCACTGCCAGCACGATGGTCTGGTAACGGCCTGTGAGCGCCTCCGGCGTCACCGTGGGCACCACCTGTCGGAACTGCTCCACCGGGCCGCTGACATTCAGGCCTGTTGTGCTGCATGCCAGCGCGTGCTCGGGCACGATGTCCACCATCTGCACCGGCAGCCCGGCCCGGGCCCAGTAGGCGCCCAGTACTCCGCCGATTGCGCCGGCGCCCCAGATCAGGATGGGCTCCTCGCCTGCGCTCATGCCAGCCCCATCGAATGCAGCTCCCGGTGTGTGGCCACCGTCATCACGCCGTCGGTCGTGACCCAGCCACGGTACATCCCCAGTGTGTTGTAAGGCGCGACCGGATTGCCATCGGCGCCCAGGGCGACCATGCCGGCGCCGATCTTGTGGCTCGCCAGTGTCTCGAAAACCAGCGTGCGGGTGGCGTCCTCCAGGCTCTCGCCCGCATAGTGGATACGCGCCGCCACATCGTAGGCGGCCACGCGGCGAATGAAGATCTCGCCCTGGCCGGTGCAGGAGACGGCGCAAACGCCGTCGCGCGCATAGGTGCCGGCGCCAATGATGGGGCTGTCGCCCACCCGGCCCGGCGGCTTGTTGTTGAAGCCACCGGTGGACGTGGCCGCCGCCAGGTGCCCCTTGGCATCGCGCGCGACGGCGCCGACCGTGCCATGTTTCTCGGCTTCGGTCGCCGGCACAAAGGCACCGGTTTGCGCGCGCTCCTGCAACAGGCGTAGCGCATCGACCCGGCGCTGGGTGGTGAAGTACGACGGCTCCACCATCTCCAGGCCGGCCGCCGCCGCGAATGCATCAGCCGCGTCACCGGCCAGCAAAAGCGCGGCGCCGCCGTCAAGCAGCGCACGCGCCGCCTTGACCGGGTTGCGCACCCTGCGCACCATGCACACGGCGCCTGCCGCCAGACTGGCACCGTCCATGATGGACGCGTCCAGTTCGTGTTCGCCACGTGACGTCAGCGCCGCACCATGGCCGGCGTTGAAGTGCGGGCTGTCTTCCATCACGACGACGGTGGCCTGCACCGCGTCCAGCGCCGAACCCCCGGAGCGCAGGATCGACCAGCCGGCGCGCAGTGCGCGCGCCAGATCGTGGCGGCTCTCTGCCCAGTCCGCCTCGCTCTGCAGGCTGCGCTCCAGGGTGCCGCAGCCCCCGTGCAGCCCGAGCGCAATGCCCGACATCGGTGCCTACTTCGGCTTGATGTTCATCGCCAGCGTGTCTTCGTCGACACGCGGCTTGATGGTGACCTTGTCCTTCTGCATCGCCCAGGCCGAACCCACTGCCACGATGGGCAGGCGCTGCCGGTCTTTCTCGACCAGGGCGTTGGCGTCTTCCAGGAATTTGCGGCGCTTGGCGATGTCCATCTCAACGGCGGCATCCTGCAGCAGCTTGTCCATGACCGGGTTCTTGTAGCCCAGCACGTTGAAGGCGCCCATCTTGCGGTCCTTGTCGTTGGAGTGGGCCAGCGAAGAAAGCGTGTAATGCGCCTCGCCCGTCAGCGTGCCCCAGCCGGACATGGACATGGAATAGTCACCCCGCGTGCGCGCCGGGAAAAACACGGCGGCCGGCTGGGCATTGGCCTGCGCGTCGATACCGATCGCGGCCAGCATCTGGGCAATCGAGGTGCCCACCTGGCGGTCGCCGGGCAGGCGGTCCTGCGTGAACGAGAACTGCAGCTTGAAGCCGTTCGGGTAACCCGCGTCCGCGAGCAGCTTGCGCGCCGCGGCCGGATCATACTTGCGCTCACCCAGCGCCTTGTTGTAGCCGAAGATGGACGGTGTGACCATCTGGTTCACGGGCTTGCCCATACCATCCATCGCCACTTCGGCCAGCGCCTTGCGGTCAATCGCCATGTCGATGGCTTCACGCACCCGCAGGTCCTGGAACGGGTTCTTCGCCAGCGGCGACCCGTCCTTGGCGCTGACGTTGTTGGCCTTGTCGCGCATGTCCATCTCGACGATGAACACATACACCGTGTCAATCACTTCCACGGTGAGTTTGGGGTCGCGCTTGAGCGTCGCCACGTCGGTATCGGGCACGCGTGTGATCAGGTCGAGCTGGCCGGCCTTGAGCTGGGCAACACGTGCCGCGTCGTTGGAAATCTCCTTGCGCACGTGGCGCGCCCAGGGCTCCTTGGGACCCCAGAAAGCGTCGTTGCGGGCCAGCACCAGATCGCCCTTGGGCTGCCACGAGACGAACTTGTAGGGGCCGGTGCCGACTGCGGCCTTGCCCGAGTTGAAGGCCTCGTTGGCGCTTTCCTTGGTCAGGCCGGCGGCGGCCTTGGACGACACGATGAACAATCGGATGAAGTCATTGGGCAGGGTCGGCGCCGGGCCATCCGTCACGATCTGGATGGTGTAGGGATCGACGATCCGGGTTTCCTTGACGCGGCGCACATAGATCGTGGTCGGGTTCGGTCCGGAGACGGTGGGGATGCGTTCGATGGAGAACTTCACGTCCTGCGCGGTGAAGTCGGAGCCGTCATGGAACTTGACCCCGCGACGCAGTTTGAACTCCCAGGTGCTGTCACCCACGGCGCGCCAGCTCTCGGCCAGGCGTGGCTCGAGTTCGAGGCCGTCGCCAGACCAGACCAGTGTGTCGAAGACGTGCTTGAGCGCTTCGGCGTGGGTCCCGCTGGCTGTGAAGTGGGGGTCGATGGAATCCGGTCCACCACGCACACCGATGGTGAGCGTCTGGGCGACCGCCGTGGTGACCAGTGCCGTGGCGCACAGCACACCCGCAAGGAAAGAGCGCATGGTTATTCTCCAAAAGCCGGCCTGGCGCAAACCGCTGGCCTTGCAGACTGGAATTTACTTCCGTCCGGATGCCTTAGTCAATACCTTTTGGAACTAATTTCAAAACAGCGCGCGGCAGGAACAGGCAACTGATACTGTTTGGAACCGTATGAATCCCTTTTGGCACAAAACAGCCAAAAAGCAGTTCCCATTGGAACCTAAACTTGCTAGCATCTAATGGTCACTGACGAAAACGATTCAAATTGGAACTAACTCACGACCAAGTTGAAGCCCCGGCACAGGAGCATGGCGCCGTGGAACTGCTGGTCCGGCACCGGCTGGACGCATTCACGCATGCGCGCTTGTGGCGCAACCCCTGCGGCTTCGCGGCGCGCTTCAACTATCTCGGCTTGCGCTACAACACGCCCCTGTACGGCTGGGTGGAGGAGCGTTTTGGTCTGTCGCGCGCCGAGTTTGTCGTCATCTACAGCCTGGGGCTGATGGACGGCGTCACCGCCAGCGAAATCGCGGCCTCCACGGCCTTTCCCAAGAA
>JANNDB010000405.1:0-6972 GCA_031387285.1 Betaproteobacteria bacterium
AGCCGGACGCCGAAATCGCTGCCCATCTGGGTGAAGTCTTGTGGGTCATGGGAGACAAGGACAAGGCACTGACAGTCTGGAAGCAGGGCGCTGCGCTCAATCCTGAAAACGAAACGCTGCTGGAGACGCTCAAACGGTTGCGCGTGAACTTATAGACCGCCGCGCCCTTTTCTTGTCCGTGCTGCTCGGCGCAGTGCTCGCGGCAGGTTGCGCAATCCGAAAACCGGTTGACGCGGCGCGAGGCGCTGGAGCGAGGGTCTGGACCGGGCGCCTGGCGGTGCGTGTCGACACCCAGCCTGCCCAGGCTTTTTCGGCAGGCTTTGAGCTGCGTGGAGATGCCGAGTCCGGTCTGCTCGTGTTGTTCTCGCCTTGGGGCAGCACCCTGGCCCAACTGATCTGGTCGTCTACCGAGGCGCGCCTGCTTTCCGACGGAAGAGAACAGACTTTTGCATCCTTTGCAGCACTATCGCAACAAGTAACTGGCGCCAGTCTGCCGCTAGACGGCCTGTTCAACTGGTTGATGGGAGTCCCGGCGACGGTGGAAGGCTGGCAGACGGAGCTTGGCAGCCTGCCCGAGGGGCGCCTGCAGGCGCGCCGTATTGCACCCCTGCCGGCAGTCGAACTGCGCATGATCCTGGACTGACGGCCGGCGCCACCATTGCTCCAGCATGCAATCCCTGTACGACGTCCCGGCCCCGGCCAAACTGAACCTGTTCCTGCATGTTGTCGGGCGGCGGGCCGACGGGTACCACCTGCTGCAGTCGGTGTTCGCACTGATCGACTGGAGCGACACCCTGCATTTCGACTTGCGCCATGACGGCCAGATCACCCGCGACGACCTCTCCCTGGCATTGCCGCCCGATGACCTGACTGTCCGCGCAGCGCGGGCCTTGCAACGTGAAACCGCAACGCCGCTGGGCGCACACATCGGCCTGTACAAACGCGTACCCTCGCAAGCCGGCATGGGCGGTGGATCGTCCGACGCGGCATCGTGCCTGCTGGCGCTCAACCGGCTGTGGAATCTGGGGCTGAGCCTGACGCAACTTTGCCGCATTGGCGCCCATTTGGGCGCCGACATTCCGTTCTTCGTCTGCGGGCACAACGCGTGGGTTGAAGGGATTGGCGACGTGATCCGGCCGGTCGCCCTGCCCGAGGCAAACTTCCTGGTTGTCAAACCACCACAGGGACTCGTCACCGCGGACATCTTCAACGATCCGCAGCTGAAACGCGACAGTGAAACTGCTACAATTGCAGGCTTTGCTGAGAACCCGTACGGGTTTGGCCGCAATGACCTTCAACCCGTAGCGCAGAGGCTGTGTCCGGGAGTGACAACCGGTATTGAATGGCTTCGGTCACATGGCTTGCACGGCCGCATGACAGGGTCCGGAAGTGCGGTCTTCGCGCAGGTTGGGGAGCGGCAAGACTGGGACAGGGCGCCTGCGGGTTTCGAGGTGCGACGGTGTGCGGGTTTGGACGTTCATCCACTAGCCGGATGGGCGAACAGCGATGATTTGCCGGTGCAAGGCTTTGGCCTCGCACCCGTGTAGGGGAGTCGCCAAGTTGGTTAAGGCACTGGATTTTGATTCCAGCATGCGAAGGTTCGAATCCTTCCTCCCCTGCCAAATGGGTTGAAAGCACCGGTCGCAGAATGCTTCCGGGAAACAATTATCTGGATAGCTGAGATGCTCATGCAGGCTGCTCAACCACCTGATTTCATGGTCTTTACGGGCAATGCGAACCCCCGCATGGCAGCCGACATCGCGCACCATCTCGGCATCTCCCTGGGCGCTGCCACGGTGGGGCGATTTTCCGATGGTGAAGTAGCCGTCGAGATCAACCAGAATGTGCGCGCGCGCGATGTATTTGTTGTGCAGAGCACCTGCGCGCCGACCAGCGAAAACCTGATGGAACTGCTGATCATGGTCGATGCGCTCAAACGTGCATCGGCTGAGCGCATCAGCGCCGTCATCCCGTATTTCGGCTACGCCCGCCAGGACCGCCGGCCGCGTTCATCGCGCGTGCCGATCACTGCCAAGGTAGTGGCCAACATGCTGGAAACGGTAGGTGTCGCCCGGGTCCTGACGATGGATTTGCATGCCGACCAGATCCAGGGCTTCTTCGATATTCCTGTGGACAACATCTATGCGTCTCCCGTGCTTCTGGGCGACGTGCGCCAGAAGCGTTATGAAGACCTGATCGTTGTCTCGCCCGACGTCGGCGGCGTGGTGCGCGCGCGCGCCCTGGCCAAACAGCTCAATTGCGATCTGGCCATCATCGACAAACGCCGCCCGCGCGCGAATGTGAGCGAAGTCATGCATGTGATCGGCGAGATCGAAGGCCGCAACTGCGTCATCATGGACGACATGATCGATACCGCTGGCACCCTGGTGAAAGCCGCTGAAGTGCTGAAGGAACGGGGCGCCAAGAAGGTCTACGCCTATTGCACGCACCCGATTTTTTCGGGCCCGGCCATCGAACGCATCACACAGGGTTCCGCCCTCGACGAAGTTGTAGTCACCGACACCATACCGCTGAGCAGCCACGCCGCTGCCTGCCGCAAGATCCGCCAGTTGACCGTGGCACCGCTGATCGCCGAGACGATTCAGCGCATTGCCAAGGGCGACTCGGTGATGAGTTTGTTCTCTGACCAGGAGAACCTGTTCTGACACTGTCCGGGCAGGTTTCCTCAAAGGGAGAACAAGGCGCTGGCTGGCAGGAATCTGCCAACCAGCTTTTTTAAACGGAGTCACACTGGTCGCGGTGGGCTCTACAAGGAGTTAGTCATGAAATTCGTCGCTTTTGAGCGCGCCAAGCAGGGGACGGGTGCGAGCCGCCGTCTCCGCATCACCGGTCGCACGCCCGGCATCGTCTATGGGGGCTCTGGCCAGCCCCAGTTGATCGAACTGGACCACCACGCGTTGTGGCATGCCCTGAAAAAGGAAACCTTCCATTCGACCGTGCTGGAGATGGAACTTGCCGGCAGTACCAGCCAGGTATTGCTGCGGGATGTGCAAATGCACCCGTACAAGCAGCTCATCCTGCATACCGACTTCCAGCGCGTGGAAGCCAATACGCGCCTGCACATGAAAGTGCCACTGCACTACAGCGGTGAAGACGAATCGCTGGCCTTCAAGCAGGACCATTGCCTGATCACCCACGTCGTCACGGAACTCGACATCGCCTGTCTGCCGGCAGACCTGCCGGAGTTCATCGGCGTCGACCTCAAGGGCCTCAAGAAGGGTACGTCGCTGCACCTGAACGACATTGCATTGCCCAAGGGCGTGACTGCCGTCACGCGCGGCAAGGCCAACCCGGTACTGGTGTCGGTGGTGGCATCGAAGATTGAAGTGGCGGATCCCGCCGCCGATGCACCTGGCGGCGCCCCTGCCGCCGCAGGCGGTAAAGCCGCTGCACCAGCCGCCAAGACGGCTGCTGCACCCGCAGCCAAGGCCGCGCCCGCCGCCAAGGCACCGGCCGCGAAGAAGTAGCAGGCACGCCGGCAGCCTGGCTGCCCCTGTTCACGGCCCGCTTCAGCGGGCCGTTTTTATTGCTGCGTCGATAATTTGGCCATGATCAAGTTGTTTGCCGGCCTGGGTAATCCGGGTCCTGAATACCAGGCGACACGCCACAACGCGGGATTCTGGTGGATCGACGCCGTTGCCCGCCAGCTCAAGGTCGCCATGTCCTATGACAAGGCTTTTCAAGCCCTTGTCGGCCGCACCATGGTCAACGGGCGTGCGCTGTGGCTGATCAAGCCGCAGACCTTCATGAACCTCTCGGGCCAGCCACTGTCAGCCCTGGCCCGCTTTTACAAGATTGCGCCAGAGGAAATTCTGGTGGCACATGACGAGCTCGACGTCCAGCCGGGCCTGATGAAGCTCAAGTTCGGCGGCAGTCACGCCGGGCACAACGGCCTGCGCGATATCCACGAGCAGCTCGGCAGCCCGGACTACTGGCGGCTACGACTGGGAATCGGCCATCCTGGCGTCAAGTCGGAAGTGATTCACTGGGTGCTGAAAAAACCGATCGCCGCGCACTTGCATGCCATCGAAGACTGCATTGCCCGCACGCTGCCAGCGCTCCCACTATTGATAGACGGCGAGATGCCCAAGGCCATGATGGCACTGCACACCAAACCCGCACCGCCAGTTCCGCCTTCTTAGGGATGACAGCCGGCAGGGACCGGCAAATACTCTGACAGCGCACGGATGAACCGCGCCCACACAAGGAGTATCTGCATGCACTATCCACTGCCTTTGCCCCTCCTCATGGCCCTGTGCTGGCTCCTGCCCGCATCCGTCAGCCACAGCCAGACGATCTACCGCTGCGGCAACAGCTACAGCCAGTCACCCTGCCCCGGCGCCGCCAGCCTGGACGTCGCCGACACCCGTACGGCAGCCCAGAAAGCCGAGGCCGACGCGGCTACCGCCGCCGCGGCCCGCTCGGCGGCCATCATGGAGAAGGAACGGCTGGCGCGTGAACGCGGTGTGCCAGCCAGGACAACAGAGAAGGTAGCAAACCATCAGGCAAAAGGCGAATCGGCCCCACCCGGCGGCAAAGGGACGAAGAAAACCAAACCGCCCGCGCCGTACTTCATCGCTGCCGTCCCCACCGAGAAGCCCAAGGAGAAGGCCCAGAAGGCCAAAGAAAAGGCTGGCAGCAAAACTGCGGCGGCCACGCCCTGAACCCGTTCAGGCGGGCGGCAGTTTCGCCACGACGGCGTCCTCCGCGGCCCGCGCCTGCAAGCGGCGGAACTTGCTCCACAACGACTCGCTCGATTCAACGAATTGCGGATTAACCGGGATGCAGGCCACCGGGCAAACCTGCACGCACTGCGGTTCGTCGAAGTGGCCGACGCATTCAGTACACTTGTGGGGGTCAATCTCGTAGATCTCCGGCCCGAGAAAGATCGCCTCGTTCGGGCACTCGGGTTCGCAGACATCACAATTGATGCACTCGTCAGTAATGATCAAGGCCATCGCCTACCTACCCCACATCCATGCCGGTTCGCTGCATACCTGATTATCCCCGGCGTCCCCCGAGTTGGCATGCAGAGCCGGCAATGGCATTGCGCGCAGCGTGGCTGCGATCCGACTGATTCATGGGCCTGTTCCTCGCCAAACGCATCCTGACACTGATCGCCACACTGATCGGGGCGTCGATCGTGGTTTTCCTGGTGCTGGAAATCCTTCCAGGCGACGCCGCCCAGGTCATGATGGGCCCGGACGCCGAGCCCGAGGCCGTCAAGGCGCTGGCCACCAAACTCGGGCTGGACCGCCCGCCTGCGGAGCGTTACTGGAACTGGGTGCACGGCATGTTGACCGGAGAACTGGGCGATAGTTACGCCTACAGCTCACCAGTGTTCGATCTGATCGCGGAACGCCTGACACTCACCGTGCCGCTGGCCATACTGGCCATGACCCTGACCACCGTCCTCGCACTCGTGGTGGGGATCTACTCAGCAGCCCGCCATAACCGCCTGGGCGACGTGGGTTTGATGGCCTTGACGCAAGTTGGCATTGCCATCCCCAACTTCTGGTTTGCGATCCTGCTGATCCTGTTCTTCTCGGTCAAGCTGCAGTGGTTCTCGGCTGGCGGCTTCCCGGGTTGGACTGATGATCCATTGCTGGCGCTGCGCTCCCTGCTGCTGCCGGCCCTGTCCCTGGCCGTGGTGCAGGCTGCAATCCTGGCGCGCATCACGCGTTCGGCCGTGCTGGAGGTGATGCGCGAAGACTATGTGCGCACTGCGCGCGCCAAGGGGCTGTCGCAGAGGGCGACCTTGTGGGGCCATGTATTGCGCAACGCCATGATCCCGGTGGTCACCGTCATGGGCCTGCAGTCGGCCGAACTGCTGGCCGGAACCATCGTGGTCGAAAACGTTTTCTACCTGCCCGGCCTGGGCCGGCTGATTTTTCAGTCCATCTCCAACCGCGACCTGATCGTGGTGCGCAATTGCGTCATGCTGCTGGCCACCATGGTGGTGGTGGTGAATTTCGTGATCGACATCCTGTACGCGGTGATCGACCCGCGTGTGAAGGCCAGCGACATATGACTGCTGCGGCAATGCCCTCGCTGTGGCGCCGCGCGCTGGGGCACCGCAGCTTTGTACTGGGCGGTGTGCTGAGCCTGCTGCTGGTATGCGCAGCCGCCCTGTCCCTGGTGTGGACGCCCTGGTCGCCCTACGAGATGGACATCCCGTCCAAGCTGCTGCCGCCCAGCGCCGAGCACTGGATGGGCACGGATCCGTTTGGCCGCGACGTGGCCTCGCTGCTGCTGGTAGGCGCGCGCAACTCCATCCTGGTGGGCGTGATCGCCGTCAGCATCGGGCTGCTGGCAGGAACCGGCCTGGGGCTGCTCGCCGCCGCGCGGCGTGGATGGGTAGAAGAGTTGATCATGCGCCTGTCGGACTTCACCTTCGCTTTCCCGGCGATCCTCTCGGCCATCATGATGACGGCGGTGTTCGGAGCCGGCATCGTCAACTCCATCATTGCCATCGGGATCTACAACATCCCGACCTTCGCGCGCATCACGCGTGCCTCCGCCAATGCGCTGTGGTCGCGCGAGTTCGTGCTGGCGGCGCGCGCCTGTGGCAAGGGCCCATGGAGCATCACTTTCGACCACGTATTGCCCAATATCCTCTCGGTGCTGACGGTGCAGGTGACGATTCGATTTGCCATCGCGATCCTGGCCGAGGCGGCGCTGTCCTATCTCGGCCTGGGTACCCAACCGCCGCAGCCGTCCTGGGGCCGGATGCTGGCTGAAGCGCAGACCTTGCTGTTCCAGGCCCCGCTTCTGGCCGTTTTTCCGGGGGCCGCCATTGCCCTTGCGGTACTCGGCCTGAACCTTCTGGGCGACGGCCTGCGCGACCTGCTCGACCCGCGTCTGGCGCGCAAACGCTGATCCGATGCTGGAAGTCAACGATCTCACCGTACGTCTGCAAACCCAGCGTGGGCCGGCCGACGCCATACGGGG
>JANNDB010000419.1:0-2214 GCA_031387285.1 Betaproteobacteria bacterium
GTCGCTGCGCGTCAGGGCGCGCGGATTGTCCAGCGCCAGGTACGCCATCAGGGGCATGCGGTAGTACTCGATCTGGCGGAAACGCAGCGTGCCGCTGTTGTCCGAGTGGTCGCTCACCAGCGGCTGCAGCAGGTAGGCCCAGTGCGAGGCGATACGCGGCGCACGGTGCCGCGCCACATGGGCAAGGAACAGTTCGCGCTGCTGGGCATCGGAATGCGCCAGCACCCGGCCATCCTTGTCCAGCCACTGCGCATCCGCAAGGCAGTGCATGGCGCTGCCGTCGGCCTGCCAGCCTGCTGGGTAACCGCGCCCGAACCGGTACATCAGCTCCTGGGCCTGCGCCAGTGGCAGGTGGTCGCAGCTCACTTCGAGGTTGAGCAGCACCAGGTCCACGTCCAGAAAGAAATACAGGTCGACATGCACGATGTCGACACACACCGGGTCCTCGCCCGGGCGCAGGGTCAGGCGCGCGCTGCGGATGTCGGTGCGCCGGAACACCCGCATCGGCGAATCGGAATCGCGCGCCGCGCTGCCGCGCGAGGCCCTTCCCTCGCCATACAGGAAGCGCTGCACATACGGCAGGAAGGTGACGAACTCGTTGTAATGGCGCTCGTGGAACTGGTCGGCGGCGCCGGTGTATTCATCCACCACTTCCTGCCAGGGCGAATCGGCGCCACTGTCGCGCAAAGCCTGCCAGGGGGTGACGGCCGGGCCGTCACCGGCATGGGCTCCCACCAGACGCAGGGGCCACAACAGCACTTGGCGGAAGTGTGCGACTTCAGGTGGTGCGGCGGCTTCCATGGCTTGGACTGTAAGCCATGCCGCGGCCCGCGCTGGCACTTTGGTGACCGGTGTGGCCGCTGCCGCGCGTTAAGCTCGTCGCCTCACCAATGGAGCAGTTCGCATGCAGGACCTTTTTTCCCTCAAGGGCCGTTGTGCCCTCATCACTGGCGGCTCGCGTGGCATCGGGCGCATGATTGCCGAAGGCTTTCTGGCCCACGGTGCGCGGGTCTATATTTCTGCGCGCAAGGCGGCGGCCTGCGACAAGACGGCCGAGGAACTCTCGGCCCTGGGGCCGTGTGTCTCCCTGCCCGCCGACGTGTCCACTACGGCGGGCGTGCAGGCGCTGGTGCAGGCGTTTTCAGCCTATGAGACCACGCTCGATATCCTGGTCAACAATGCCGGCGCCGCCTGGGGCGCGCCGTTCGACGAGTTTCCGGAAAGTGGCTGGGACAAGGTCGTGGACCTGAACCTGAAGGCGCCGTTCTTCCTCACGCAGGCCCTGCACGGGCACCTCACGCAGGCGGGGAAGAAGCAGGTGGCCAAGGTCATCAACATCGCCTCCATCGATGGCGTGTCGGTGAATCCACAGGAGACATATTCCTACGCGGCCAGCAAGTCCGGCCTGATCCACATGACGCGGCGCATGGCGCTGCGGCTGGCCAAGGACAACATTGCCGTCTCGGCCATTGCGCCCGGCGCCTTCGCCTCGGACATGAACAAGGACGCGCGTGATCACGCGGACGTGGTGTCGGCGCGTATACCGGCGGGCCGTGTCGGCACCTCGGAAGACATGGCGGGAGCCGCCATCTACCTGGCCTCGCGCGCGGGCGACTACGTGGTCGGCTCCACGCTCGTCGTGGACGGCGGCGTGACACACGCGCGCGGCTGATCGGCCGGCCCCATGCCGCTGTGCCGGGCAAGGGATTTCCCTGACCCGGCAAGGCGTGATTCGCCTTCCGAAGTGGCCGAAACCGGTCAAGATGGAGGCATGTGCACCAAGGAGTTTTCATGCACCATCTGAGCGGCCTCGACGCCTCGTTCCTGTACCTGGAGACACCTGAACAACCCATGCACGTGGGCGGCCTCAACATCTATGAGCTGCCGGCCGATTACGAAGGGGATTTCCTGGACAAGCTGCGTGCCCACATCGGCGCGCGCATGCATCTGGCGCCCGTCTTCCAGCGCAAGCTGGTGAACATGCCGTTCGAGCTGGCCAATCCGGTATGGGTGGCGGATGACGACGTGGACCTGGAGTACCACATCCGCAGCACCGTGTTGCCCAAGCCGGGGAGCCGCGCGCAACTCGACAAGCTGGTCGGCCGCCTGCATTCCAGCCTGCTCGATCGCAGCCGGCCGCTCTGGGAGTTCTATGTGATTGAGGGGCTGGAGACCCCGGCAGACGCCACACCCGGAACGCGCCATGTGGCCTTT
>JANNDB010000450.1:0-4543 GCA_031387285.1 Betaproteobacteria bacterium
TTTCGCATCTGGCTCCTCAAAGGCCCGGCCATCGAAATGCGCGAAGACGGCTTTATCGACCGGCGCATCGCCGGTCAGTTGATCCCGTGGGCAGCCATTACCTGGAAAGTCGTGTTCAACAGCCGGGCCTATAGCCTGCAGATCGATGTCGGGGCACCCGAACGCCGAGCGCTCAATGTCTTTTGGGAGCAGCGCCTGATGGGCCGCTTCAACCGCCTGTTCAAATACCCGGAACTGACCGTGGTGACGTTAGGGACAGGCCGGACGGCGCATCAGCTGGCCGCCATGATGGCGCGCTTCAAACCACAAGACCCGCCACGCTGACGGCCCAGGCCGCCCATTTCAACGCCAGCAATTCTAAATCCCATCTGCCCTTGTGATTTTCATGGTTGGGTTTGGTTTTGCAGTTCTGGGGGTGGCTTTGATGTGATGAGGGTTTGGAGGAAGACGGCCCATGTGGGAAAGACGAGGTAGGCGGAGATGGTTCTGAGGTGTTCGAAGAACCGGGCTCTTGAGCCTTTTGCCTCGCGGGCTTTTCGCCATCGGGCTTCGGCGATGTCGCAGATTGTGTGGAAGGCAAAGGCCAAGAGGTTCATGGCGGCGAACAGCATGGCGAGACGGTCTTTGCCGTGGCCGAAGTTGTGTTCCAGACAATAGCCGTTGTTTTTCAGAATGTTGAAGCCCTCGTTCTCGATCTTCCAGCGGGCACGGGCTGCGGCGCAGATGGCGGCGGCATTGTCCCTGCTGAGATCGAGGCTGGTGACGAAGGCATTCTTGTAGGTGACTTTGCCTTTGGCATTGGTGATGGCGATGGCGATGAAGTTAACCATCAGCGCGTCCTTGCCCTCGCGCAGGGGCACGGCGTTGAACCAGCGATAGTGGACGGTCTGCGTCTTGGCCTTGAGCTTTTCCTTGACGGTGAGGCTGTGGGCTTCGGCACCGGCGATGAAGTCATAGAGCGTCTTGTGGCTCTCCGGCTTGCAGGTGAAGATGAAATCGGCTCCCTGGGCCGCCACCGCCTCGGCGATGGGCTGGCAGCCGAAGAGGTCATCACCGAGATAGACGGGTTCGAGGTGGGCCACACGCTGGCCGTGCCGGCTTAGCCAGCGCTTGGCGGCCGACCGCTCGCAATCCTGCTTCTCGTGGCCGTCCTGCGGCTCGATGAACTCCGGCATGAAGGGCACGGTCATGGCGTGGCCGGGGGCAACCAGGGTGGCCGCCAGCATAGAGTGGTAACGCTCTGTTGCACCGTTGGCGCGCTTGCGGGTGAGGCAGTGCGGGCAGCCGAGCTTCTGCGAGCAGAAATACTCCGTGCCGTCGAGGGCGATCAGGCAGCGTCCGCCAAGCCGTTGAAAAGACTCCAAACCTCCGTGCTGGCGCAGCGCCGCGAGGCAGGCATCGAAGCACGGCTGCAGATGCGAAGGGTCCACGGGATCGAGCATGGAACGGATGTGATTGTCCGTCGGGATGCGCGCCATGCCGAACAGCGTCTGGCAGTTGGAACGGCCATGGCCATCCTCGAGGGCGCGCTGATGTTGCAGGAAGGACTCCGACTGCATGAAGAACGGCGCGAAAGCCGACAGCCCGATGTCGGCCATCGAATACACCGCCTCGCCGCCCTTGCGTTTGTCGGGAAACCCGGCACAACACGTCCGGAGGCTTGAAATCAGTCCGGGGAGAATCACCATCCCCACCTTGAATCAGAACCAACACCTCAAGGGAATCAGGAGGGTTCTGTGAGGTCGCGCGGCACAGACGATGGGTCTGGCGCTGTGCGCGACCTCATTGAAGCCGGATTGAGCGAACCCGTTAACGTGGCCTAGCTATGGGATTTGTGTTGCGGTGCCTGCTCTGGGTGAGCGGCTCATGAAGAGGCTCGACCGTGATGTGGACGGCGAGCATGTGGGTTCGCTGACGTTCGTCGCCGAACTTGGCACAACGTGGCGTTCAACGATCCCGCCGGCGGGGTGATACTTCGGCTCGACATGTGGTCCAGGGGCGCCCGCGGCACAGGCCGTCATTGCGCCCCTCGAGACTGTTGCCGTGACGCCGCATTGATCGATGTTCGTGATATGGCGCTTGCTCATGATGTGTCGGGGCATGGCTGCACAATGCTCTTTGCCCGGCGTGGCAGCGTTGCAGTGATGCGCAGCGTGCCGCCGCAACAGGGACACAGAGTTGGATCGAAGGGTGGGCACTGATGGAGCGGCCGGATGGTCTCGTCACCGCCTGCAGCAGGCGCGGACTTGGGTGCCGCCAGCATTTGCCGGATGTGCGCGAGCTTTGTCCGGCGGCAGCCATTGGCGAGGAAGCCATAATGGCGGATGCGGTGGAAGCCATCGGGAAGGCTGTGGAGAAGAAAGCGTCGGATGAACTCGCCGGCGTCGAGCGACATCAACTTGAGTGCATTGCCATGCCGATAATCGCGCCAGCGGAAGGCCACGGTGTTGCCATCGGCGCTGACCAGCCGGCTGTTGGCAATGGCGACGCGGTGGGTGTAGCGGCCGAGATAGGCAAGGACATGCTCGGGCGACCCAAATGGCGGCTTGGCGTAGACAATCCAGCGCCTTGCCCGCAGCGGTCTGAGCGCATCCGCGAATCCGCAGAGGTCATTCAGCGTGCTGAGCGCGCCGAAGAAGCGCAACCGCCCGGCCGCGTGGGCTGTCTTGAGCCGTTCGAGGAACAGCCGCCGGAACAGGCTGGAGAGCACATGGATGGGAAGGAAGAAGTGCTTGCCGCAGGGTATCCAGCGTTTGTGATCCGGTGACAGCGCGCCACCTGGGACCAGGCAATGGATATGCGGATGGTGGGTGAGGGTCTGTCCCCATGTATGAAGGATGGCAATGAAGCCAAGTTCGCCGCCGAGATGCTTGGGGTCGGTGGCGATGGTCTTCAGCGTCTCGGCCACGGCTTCGAACAGGATGGCGTAGACCAGCGCCTTGTTCTGGTAAGCCATCGCCGAGACTTCAGCTGGCAGGGTGAACACGACATGGAAGTACGACACCGGCAGCAGATCGGCCTGGCGGGCGGCCAGCCATTGATCGCGGGCTCCTCCCTGACATTTGGGACAATGCCGGTTGCGGCAGGAATTATAAGCCACGCGGGTGTGGGCGCAGTCCTGGCAACTCTCGATATGGCCGCCGAGTGCTGCGGTTCGGCACAACTCGATCGCCGACATCACGCGGCGCTCGATGCGTCCGAGATGTCCATCATGGGCACTGCGATAGCCCGGGCCATGGCGGCGGAAGATATCCGCCACCTCAAGTGCGGGATGCATGACCCCGCAACTCACATGGGCGGCATCACCTCGAGGTTCAACCGGTCGAACGGACTTTGCGTCGCGGCGATCGTGGTTGTCGCCACATGGGTGTAGCGTGCTGTCGTTAACAGGTTGCTGTGGCCGAGCAAGACCTGGATGATCCGGATATCCACCCCGCTCTCGAGCAGATGCGTGGCAAAGCTATGGCGTAACGTATGGACGCTGACCCGCTTGAGCAACCTTGCCGCCTTGGTTGCGGAACGACAGGAAGCGTGGAGCACTTGCACATCAATCGGCTTGCCGGGAGTGCGCCCGGGAAACAACCACTCCTCAGGCCGTGCCAGCCGCCAATAGGCGCGCAAGATCGTCAGCAGCTGTGGCGACAGCATCACCGTGCGATCCTTGGCACCCTTGCCGTGATGCACCTGGATTAACATCCGCGCGCTGTCGATATCGGCGACCTTGAGGCTCACCGCTTCCGAGGCACGCAAGCCCGCTGCATAGGCCGTGGTCAGGGCGGCACGCGCCTTCAAAGACGGCACCGCCTCGAGAAAGCGAACCACTTCATCGGCACTGAGGATCACCGGCAGCTTGCGGGGCGTACGGGCATAGGCGATCCGTTCAGGAATCTCAGCCCGGTCCAGCGTCACCCCGTAGAAGAACCGCAAGGCACATACCGTCTGGTTGAGCGCTGGCCACGAAATGCCCTGCGACACCAGATAAACCTGAAACGCGCGCACATCCTCAAGCCCCAGCCGGTCCGGCGATCGGCCAAAATAACGGCTGAACTTCGTCACGGCATGGAGGTAAGATCGTTGGGTGGCTGGCGACAGGTTGCGAAGGCTCATGTCGTCAATCATGCGACGGCGCAGCGGGCTAACCGCTTTCAGGGTGTCAGTCATCGATGGTCTCCTGGTCAGGGGTTGGACGTCAACACCCTAACCCTCCCATCAGGAGACCATCGCCGACAACAAGCGCAAAACTCCCGCGTCAGCGGGTTCGTTCAATCACATATCATCCCAAGATCGAAGAGTTTTTCAGCAACCTGCTAGTGCCGGGTCCAGAATCGGAGATCGACTTCGTCCGGCACATCTACCGCTTGTTCGTGTCCGAGAACCGTAGCGAGAAGGAGATCGCCGCTGAACTCAATGGTCGCGGTGTGTTGACTGATGTGGGAAGACCAAGGAACCGGGGCACTGTTCATCAAATTCTCATAAACGAGAAATATGTCGGCAACAATGTGTAGAACCGGGTTTCCTTCAAGCTCAAGAAGCTGCGGATTCA
>JANNDB010000459.1:0-8575 GCA_031387285.1 Betaproteobacteria bacterium
TCGGCTCGACCTTGATGCCGGCATTGATTCGCTCCTGGAACACGCGCTCTTGCGGCTCCATCTCTTGCAGCGACTTGACGGCGCTCTTCCCGGTCTCGACCAATTGGGCGTACATGGCTGGCTGGTCTCCTGAATTTGATCCAGATCATAGTGATACAAGTTGACTCATACAATCATAATTTATGTATCACTTTGGACTGAGCAATGCCGCCGAATGACGCCTGGCCCAGCCTGTCGGAGCCGGTGCTACGACTGCGCCGCGGCCTGACCCTGCGCGCCAATTCGTTGCTCATCACGATCTTCGGCGATGCCATCGCTCCGCGCCGTCAGGCCGTGTGGCTCGGCAGCCTGATCACGTTCGCGGCAATGTTCGGCCTCTCCAGCCGGCTCGTACGCACCAGCGCGTTTCGTCTGAGCGCCGACAACTGGCTGCAGGCACACCGTGTTGGCCGGCGCAGCTACTACGCACTGAGTGACGAGGGCCTGCTGCGCGCAGCCCATGCCCAGCGGCGCATTTACGCCTTCGGCCTGCCAGCCTGGGATGGCCAGTGGACGCTGCTGTTGCTGGATGCCACTTTGCCGGCCAGCACGCGCGCCCGGTTGCGCCGCGAACTGCTGTGGGAGAGTTTCGGCCAGCTCGCGCCGCTCGTGTTTGCGCATCCGCACGCCAACCACGAGTCGCTCAATGACATTCTGGCCGGTGCCGGCGCGCGCGATCATGTCGCCGTGTTGCACGCGAGCGGCATCGAGGCCTACGCGGCGGGGCCGCTGCTGGCGATCATGCACCGCACCTTCGAACTCGCGCGCGTCGCGCAGGCGTGGCAGGAGTTCAGTAAACGCTTCATGCCGCTGCGGGAGCGTGTGGGCGGACTCACGGAGGCGGAAGCGTTCTTTGCGCGCACCCTGCTGATCCACGAGTACCGCCGCGTGCTGCTGCGCGACCCGAACCTGCCCGAAGCCCTGCTCCCTGCACACTGGCCCGGCGTACAGGCGCGCGCACTGTGCGAAGCGCTCTACCGCGGCTTGTTGCCGGCAAGCGAGGCGTTTCTGGTGCGGCATGTAGAAACACTGGACGGCGCATTCAGCGCCACTCCCGGCGCCATGCTGCAACGGCTGAACGGCGGCTAGCCCATATCGGATTGCGTACCGCGCGGGAGTGCCCGCCCGGCTGCGCGGTCCGGCTTTCGCGCCTCCCGTTCGCCCAACAATCGCCCGTCCCGGGAACGCCATTTGCCTCGGACTGTGCGTCAACGCACAGAGGAACGTCCCGGCCTGCCCTACTCTGGCTCCTTTCCCATCCGAAAGGAGTACGACATGCACACAGCAATCAAGCGCACCCTGGCCCTGGCCCTGGTGGCCTGCGCCACGCACGCTGCGGCCCAGGTGACGTTTTTCGAGAACGACAACTTCCAGGGGCGCTCGTTCACTGCAGACCGCCCCGTCGGCGACCTGGAGCGCTTCGGCTTCAACGATCGAGCCTCCTCGGCCTTCGTCGAGGGCGGGCGCTGGGAAGCGTGCGAGGACGTGCGGTATGGCGGGCGTTGCGTTGTGCTGCGCCCCGGCCAATACCCGTCCTTGAGTGCGATGCGGCTGGTCGAGCGCATCACCTCCGCCCGCCAGCTGGACCGCGATGCACGCGTGGATGAATCCCGCTATGCGCCTGTTGGTGCCACGTCGCAGGTCGTGTTTTATGAACGCGAAAATTTCGAGGGCCGCTCGCTGACGCTCAATGGTGCCCAGGAGGACCTGCGACGCTCGGCGTTCAACGACCGGGCGTCGTCCATGATGGTGTTTGGCGAACGCTGGGAGATCTGTGACGAGACGCGGTACAACGGCCGGTGCGTGGTGTTTCCACCGGGCCGTTACCCGTCGCTGGGTGCCATGGGCCTGGGAAACCGGGTGACATCGGCGCGGTCTCTGGAGCGCCTGGCAATGGCCGAACTGCCGCGCAGCCTGCCGCCTCCGGTGCCAAGCAGAATATTGATCTATGAGCGTGAGAACTTCGAGGGCCGCACCATGGCCGCCGAGCAATCGATCGAAAACCTGAACGACTCCGGATTCAACAACCGGGTGTCCTCTGTCGTGGTTGTGGGCGACCGTTGGGAAGCCTGCACGGACAGCGGGTTTCGTGGCCGTTGCGTTTTCCTGGCGCCGGGCCGCTACCCATCGCTGTCCGCGCTGGGTTTGAACAACAGCATCTCCTCGTTTCGCACGGCACCGGACCCGGCCCTGGCGGCACAGGTCCAGGACTACCGCCGCCGCGGCGACGAGCGCCTGTTCGAGACCCCGGTCAGCTCAGTGCGCGCCGTGTACGGTCAAGCGGAACAGCGCTGCTGGATCGAGCACGACCAGACGGCGCCACGGCGTGGTGCCAGTATCGGTGGTGGCGCCGTGGGTGCGCTGATCGGCGGCATCCTCGGCCACCAGGTTGGTGGCGGCTCGGGCAAGGACATCGCCACTGTGGGTGGTGCAATCGCCGGCGCGGTGGTTGGCGCCAATGTCGGACGAGGCAGCGGCAGCAACCCTGGCCCTGACGTCCAGCGTTGCACCACCAGCGCCACCCAGGCGGCGCCGGCCTACTGGGATGTTGTCTATGTCTTCCGTGGCCTCGAGCATCGTGTGCAGATGAGTGTGCAGCCCGGAGCAACCATCCTGGTCAACAGCCAGGGCGAACCGCGGGCCTGACTGGCGCGGGCGGTCGCCCTGGGCGACCAGCAACCAGATCGGCCCGGCCGGAAGGTGATTGACACAGTAGACTCTATTGGGGCAATCTGCCGCCCAGCCTCAACGCGACGGCACTTTTCGTGCAGTGGTCCAGGCGTCCGGGCCCCACGGAGTCACGGGTACATCGTTGCTGACCTGAAAGCGCTCGGGCAGATCTTCGTGCATCTGCCAGGTCGCTGACAGGCGCCCAAAACCGACACACAGTGCGCCGAACATGCCGAGTTCGACGATCTCCATTTCCGAGAAGTGGCGCCCCAACTCCGCATACAGGCTGTCGTTGATCGCCAGGTGGTTGGTAGCCAGCAGGTCGGCAAAACGCAGCGCTACTTTTTCCGCGGGTGTGAGGTCCGCGGCCTCATGCGGCTTCTCGAGCGAGCACACCAATGCCTCGGTGACACCGTCATCCACTGCGTCCGCGTAGCGCATGGCCATGCAGCTGCGGCACTGGTTGTGGAACGCAATACGCAGGCGCACGAGCTCGCGCAGTCGCGGCGGCAGAACGGCAAACTGCTTGAGCGCGCCGCCAAAACGCAGGTAGGCCTTGGCGATATCGGGGTGGTGGGCGCGGATGCTGGTCGGGTGCAGCTCCCGCTCGCTCTTGTCTGCAGCGCCAACCATGGCGCGCAACTCGGGGTCGTACTCAGGCAGCGGGACGGATCGAATGCGTGACATGCAGGTCTCCTGGCGATTCAAGTCAATGAGAAGTATGGCGAGGCGATCACCGGGCCGCCGGTGGCGCGACCGGGTTGACGCCCTCGCGCCGGCTGCGCTGGTAGCTTGGCAGGGAATCGGGCAACTCCGCGGCCTGGGGCGCGGTTCCCGGCCAGCGCACACGCAAGGCCTGACCGATGCCGTCGGCGACCTCGTCGAACGGCAGCACATAACGGAATTTCAGCTGGCGTGAAAGAAATTTCCATTCGCCTTCCTCGCGCACATAATCATCGTGGTAGCGCAAGGCGATGCGCACCGCCTTGCCTTCGATGCACAGCTCGGCATGCGCGTTGACCACACCGCTTGCGCGTTCGTCCGAAGCAAAGTCGAAATGCCAGGTGTTCGCGTAATGCGAGCTGGTAGTGAAGGTCGCCGTTCTGGCCCGATAAAAATCGACCACGGCCTGCCGTCCGCGCACGCCGTGGAACTCCCCATCCGCGGCAAACATCCGGCCGATGGCGGTGAAATCCCGGTCGTCCACCGCCACGCCGTAACGGGAGATCAACTCCCCGAGTTGCTGGCGGTCATCCACGCGGCGCACCAGGGCTGCCAATTCCTGAAGACTTGAAGCAGTAGCTGACACGATTCCCTCCCCGCTACAGCCCGTCACACCGGGCGAAAGCAATTGTGACGCAGTCGGGCGTCCCCTGCGCCGCCAATGCCTCACCTGCGCAACGCCACAACGGCATCGGCCACCGCCGGCAAATCGTCAAACATCCGGTCCGGCAAGGACAGGGCGACCGGCACGCCCGCGTTGTACCCGTACGGCACGGCCCAGGCCGCGACACCGGCGTTGCGCGCGGCTGCCACATCGATGGCCGAATCGCCTACATGCGCCATCCGCGATGGCGCCACGCCAAAGCGGGAGGCAACGGTGCGCAAGACACTGGCGTGGGGCTTCTTGTGGGGCAAGGAGTCGCCACCAACCACCATTTCGAAGAACCCATCGAGCCCGCAGTGCTGCAACACGGCATGGGCGTGGCGCAGCTCCTTGTTGGTCACGCAGGCCAATCGCACGCCCATGGCCCGCAGCCGCGTCAACGCCGTGCGGCAACCCGGGTACGGCACGCAACGCGTTCCGGCGATGGAGGCATAACAGGCTTCGAAGCTCGCAACCACGGCGTCCCGCGCTGGCTCATCCAGAGGCCGCAGCACCTCGCGCTCCAGCAGGCGCCGCACCAGCGCATGCGCGCCGGCACCGATAAGCGCTGTGAATTCCGCTGGCAGGCGGGGCTCCAGGCCGTTTTGCGCGAGCGCAGCATTGACGGCGTCGGCAATTTCGGCGGCCGTGTCCACCAGCGTGCCATCAAGGTCCAGCGTGATCAGGTCCACATGCATTTCCCCCATCGTGCCACATCGGATCACGCGTGGGCAAGCGACGCCCTATATCCGAAAGGCGACCGGCCGGCATGGGTGGATTCACGGTGCCCACCCATCAATTTCTGCGCCTACACTGCAGCGCGAGACTGAAGACAATCCACCCGAGAGACACAACCCATGTTCGGCATAACGCCCTCCTCCCGCCTGCGCCCTTCGCCGTTCTACGAGGCCACCGTGGCCGAGGGTGTCAGCGCGTTCACCACCTACAACCACATGCTCATGCCCACCAGCTTCGGGCATCCGCAGGAAGAGTACTGGCGCATCATCCGCGGCGCCTCCCTGTGGGACGTGGCGGTCGAGCGGCAGGTGCAGCTGCAGGGGCCGGACGCCGGCCGGCTGGCCCAGATCCTCACCGCGCGCGACCTCTCGCGCTGCCAGGTCGGCCAGGGCAAATATGTGCCGCTGTGCAACCACGACGGCATCCTGATCAACGACCCGATCCTGCTCAAGCTGGCCGACGACCTCTACTGGCTGTCGATCGCCGACTCCAACATCTGGTTCTGGGCGCGCGCCATCGCAGCCGAGCGCGGCCTCAACGTGAAGGTGAGCGAGCCGGATGTGTCGCCGCTGGCGGTGCAGGGCCCGAAAGCCGAAGACGTGGTGGCTTCGCTGTTCGGCGACTGGGTGCGCAGCATGAAGTACTTCTGGTTCCGCGAGACCTCGCTGCAGGGCATACCACTGGTGCTGGCACGGTCCGGCTGGTCCAAGCAGGGCGGCTACGAGCTCTACCTGCAGGATGGCAGCAAGGGCACCGCGCTATGGAACATCGTGCGCGAAGCAGGCAAGCCCTGGGACATCGGCCCGGGCGCGCCGAACGCGTGTGAACGCGTCGAAAGCGGGCTGTTGTCCTACGGTGGCGACAGCGACGACACCACCAACCCGTATGAGGTCCGGCTTGGCAAGTACATCGACCTGCACGTTGCCGACGATGTGATCGGCGTCCAGGCCCTGCGCCGCATCCATGCCGAGGGACCGCGGCGCCAGCAGCTTGGCGTGAAGCTGGACGGCGACAAGCCGACCACGCTGGGTTTTCACTGGCACGCCATCCACAAGGACGGCGTGCGCGTCGGCGACCTCACCAACTGCGTCTGGTCCCAACGGCTTCTGTGCAACATCGGCTTCGGCCTCGTCGCCTCGGCCTGCCAGGCGGGTGACCGGGTCGTTGTGCACAAGGACGGAGAGCAGGTGCCCGGTACGCTGCAGGCACTGCCTTTCATTTAGGAGCCAGGGCGGGCACCGCTTACAACGTCTCGGTGTGCCCGTCCACCGTGATGTCCTGCCCGGAGATGCGCGCACCGGCGGGTGACGTCAGGAACAACGCGGTATGCGCGATGTCTTGCGGGGCGATGAAGGTCTTGAGCGACACGCTGTGCATGTAACTGGCGCGCACCGCTTCAACACTCGCCTGCGTCTTTGCTGCCTCGGCCGCGATCACCCGGTCGATACGCTCGCCACTGACCGAGCCCGGGCAGATGCAGTTGACCCGCACGCCATGCGGCCCCAGTTCCTGCGCCAGTGTGCGCGTGAAGCCCCGGATGGCCCACGTCGCCGCGGCATACGGGGCGCGCCGCGGGAAACCGTATTGCCCGGCCGTCGAGCCCATGTTGATGATGGAACCGTGGCCCTGGGCGCGCAGCAGCGGCGCCGCCGCGCGGGCGCACAGGAAGCTGCCGTCGAGGTTCACGGCGAGGCACTGGCGCCAGTCAGCCAGGGTGATGTCCTCGACCCGCGCGGTGGGGCCGGCAACCCCCGCATTGTTGACCAGGATGTCCAGCCCGCCGAGTTGCGCCAGCACCTGCGCAAAGAGCGCCGCCACCTCGGACTCCTGTGACACGTCGCAGGCCATGCCGGTGAGGGCCGGATCGGTCTGCGCCAGGCGCTCGAGCGCCTGCCGGTCCACGTCGCAGACAAGCACCCGCGCTCCGGCCGCGCCAAAGGCGCGTGCCATGACCAGCCCCAGGCCCGAGGCGGCCGCCGTGATGAGCACGCGTTGTCCTGCATGCGAATGGGAGGAAGCTTGGGCTACTTGGGCCATGGAGTTCCGTGCAGCGAACCGCGCGCGCCCGCTCCTACCGCTTGCCCATCGGAACCGCCAGGTCCCACTCCGCCAGCTGGCGGTTGGTTGCGATCAGGCGCGCCACGAGCAGGCGGATAAAGGCCTTGTCAAAAAGGCCTTGCAAGGCAGGAGGTGCCTCGCGCAACGAGGCGCACTGGATCTTCATGACCACGATGTCAGTGGCGGCGACCACCGTCGCCGTGCGTTTGTTGCGCTCCGGCCGCAGGTACACCATCTCGCCGATGCTCACGCCGGCCGACAGGGTATTGAGCTCCCAGTCCTTGCGCGTCACCGTCACCTTGCCGTCGATCAGCATGTAGAACGACTGCCCCAGCGTGTCCTCTTTCATCACGAGCGAGCCACGCGGCAACATGTGCCGTTTGCCCAGGTGCAAGGTCTGCCACAAGGCCACGTCCGGGAAATCGGCGAAAAAATCCATGGCGCGCAGCTCGGCGAACAACTCGGCTTCGGTACCCTGCGCCGCCTTGCGCGGCAGGCTGCGATTCACCCCGACCAGTGCATCAGCGAAATCGCGCCAGGTCGGGAAACGCTCCTCCGCCTTCTTGGCCAGCGCCCTGGCCACCACCGCATCGAGCGCGCCGGGCAGCTCCGGGCGCTTGACCCGCAAGGACACCGGCGCCTCCGAGCTGATCTTGTACATGGTGGCGTAATCGCTTTCGCCCTGAAACGGCTTGTGCCCGCACAGTAGTTCATAGATCACCACGGCCAGCGAAAACATGTCGGCATGGTGGGTGACGGCTTCCTCCTTGATCTGCTCTGGTGCCATGTAGGCCGGCGAGCCGATCAGGCCGAGCATGTGGGTCTTGTCCCCATGCAATGACAGCGCGGTGCCAAAGTCAGTGAGCTTTACTTCACCGTTCTCCTGCAGCAACAGGTTCGCCGGTTTGATGTCGCGGTGCACCAGCCCCCGCGTTTGCGCGTATTCCAGCGCATTGCAGCACTTGAAGGCAATGTCCAGCACCTGGGAAACCGGCAGCAGGTTGTCCGGCGTGGTGAACGCCTCCAACGAGCGCCCCTGCACATATTCCAGCACCAGATAGGGCGGGTTGGCCTCCTCGTCGATGTCGATCACCGCCACCAGGTGCGGATGGTGCAGCTGGCCGGCCAATACGGCCTCGTTGTGCAGCATGCGCCGGTGCCGCGCCGCCTGCGTTGGCTCCGCCATCAGGTGCGGATGGATCTGCTTGATCGCAACATGGTGGTTGCGAAAGGCGTCATAGGCCAGATACACGGTTCCGGTCGCGCCCTTGCCGAGTTCGCGTTCAACCCGGTACTTTCCAATGGCGCTTGGTAACCTGCCCATCTCTCTATCCTAATCGTTTGGCAACACCAGCGCTGTCCTGCAACGCGACCAGCGCCCGTCCAACCCCGGTCGCATTCTGCCCTGCCGCTCATCCAGCGGCTAAACTGCGCCGACACCCATGGCGACTGTTCCAATTTCCCTGGCGCACCTCAGCGCCCTGGCTCTGCATCCGCTGGTGCTGGTGGACGTTGCGGCGCAGGCTGGATTTGACGCGGTGGACCTGCGCCTGGCCCCGGCGACCCCGACCGACCGGCGCTACGGCGATAGTGAACGCCTTGCCCTGGCGCGCCAGTTGCGTTCCCGCCTGGCTGACAGCGGCCTGGTCGCGTGGAGTGTGGAGATCATCCGCATCCGCGAACCGTTCGCGCCCGCCGATTTCG
>JANNDB010000507.1:0-1515 GCA_031387285.1 Betaproteobacteria bacterium
TCGTCTTCAAGCTGATGCACAACGTGATTTCGGCGATCACGCCGCAGTACTGGACATTCTGGATCGGGCTGTTCCTGGTGGTGCTGGTGATGGTCGGACGCGATCGCCTGTTGCGGCCCTGGACCTGGTTTGGCAAGGCCAGGCCATGAGCGCAGAGACACCTCAGGCCGTGTTGCGCTGTGAAGGGCTGGTGAAGCGCTTTGGCGGCATCACGGCCACCAGAAACGTCACGCTCAACTTGTACAAGGGCGCACGCCATGCCTTGATCGGCCCCAATGGCGCCGGCAAGACCACGCTGATCAACCTGCTCACCGGTGTGCTGGAGCCCAGCGAGGGCCGCATTTTCCTGCTCGGGCAGGACATCACCCGCCTGGCGCCGCACGAGCGCGTACGCAGGGGCATGGTGCGCACCTTCCAGATCAACCAGCTGTTCGACTCGCTCACGCCATTGCAGACGCTGGCGCTCACGGTGTCGCAACACAGGGGTCTGGGCACTCGCTGGTGGCAGCCGCTCGGTGCCGACAAGGCAGTCGCTGTACGCTGCGCCGAACTGCTCGAACAGTTCCGCCTGACCGAGGTGATGGACCAGCCGACCCGGGTGCTGGCCTACGGCAAGCGGCGCCTGCTCGAGATTGCGATTGCCGTGGCCTGTGAGCCCAGCGTATTGCTGCTCGACGAACCGGTCGCCGGTGTGCCGGCAGGCGAGCGAGAAGAGCTTTTGCAGACTGTGGCGGCACTGCCGGCCGACGTCTCGGTACTCCTGATCGAACACGACATGGACCTCGTGTTCAGCTTTGCCAGCCGCATGACGGTACTGGTGAACGGCGCGGTGCTGACTGAAGGCGACCCACAGGAGATTGCCAATGATCCGCAGGTCAAGGCGGTCTACCTGGGCACGGGGGAGAACGCGCATGGCTGAACTGCTGCGCATCGAACAGCTCAGCGCCGGTTATGGTGAGGCCGTCATCCTGCATGGCGTATCGCTGGAACTGGGGGAGGGCGAAACGCTGGCGCTGCTGGGCCGCAACGGCACGGGCAAGACGACCCTCATGAACACGCTGGCCGGCGCCACGCGCCAGCATGGGGGCAGCATCACGCTCGCGGGCCAGGCGCTGCATACGCTGCCCCCGCATATGCGCGCCGCTGCCGGCATCGGCTGGGTGCCGCAGGAGCGCAACATCTTCAAGTCGCTCACCGTGCATGAGAACCTCACCGCCGTCGCGCGGCCGGGCCGATGGAAGCCCGAGCAGGCCTATGCGCTGTTCCCACGGCTTGCAGAACGCAAGGGCAACCTGGGCACCCAGTTGTCCGGCGGCGAGCAGCAGATGCTGGCGGTTGCCCGCGCCCTGGTGCTCAATCCGCGCCTTTTGCTGCTGGACGAGCCGCTCGAAGGGCTGGCACCCATCATCGTGCAGGAACTGCTGTCCGCGATCCGGCGCATCACGCGCGAAGAGGGCCTCTCGGCAATCATCGTCGAGCAGCATCCGCAGGCCATTCTGTCGATTTCGGACCGTG
>JANNDB010000508.1:0-11185 GCA_031387285.1 Betaproteobacteria bacterium
CCTTGCGGCCACCCTGGCCACGGGTCTGGCGCTGGCCATGGCCTTGCATGGCACGGCCCGTGCAGGCCTGTTTGACGACGAAGAGGCACGCAAGGCGATCCTCGAGTTGCGCCAGCGTGTTGAAGCAACCCGTCAGGCATCGGACGCAGGCCTGCAGCGTCTCAGCGACGCGCAAAAGCAGCTTATTGACAACCAGACGGAGCTGCTGCGGCGCAATTCCGAAGAGAACGCCCAGCTGCGGCGCAGCCTGCTGGATCTGCAGAATCAGATTGAACTCATGCGTGGGGACTTCGCGCGCCTCACCGGGCAAAACGAACAGATGCTGCGCGAAATGGCCGAACTGCAGCGCCGCCAGAAAGATCTGGCCCAAGGGCAGTCCGAGCTTGGCCGCACGGTGGATGACCGGGTGCGCCAGCTCGAACCAGTGAAGGTGACAGTTGACGCGCGCGAAATCATGGTCGAGCCGGCCGAGCGGCGCGCGTTTGACGCGGCGTTGGCAAGTTTTCGTGCGGGCGACTTCACGGGGGCACAGAGTGCCTTCATCTCGCTGCTGGCGCGTTACCCCAAGTCGGGCTACCTGCCGTCGGCCTTGTTCTGGCTTGGCAACGCACAGTACGCCACGCGGGACTACAAGGAGGCCATCACGAATTTCCGCACCATGCTGCAGGGCGCGCCCGAGCATGCGCGCGCGCCCGAGGCGCTGTTGTCGATTGCCAATTGCCAGATCGAGCTGAAAGACGCACGCGGCGCGCGCAAGACGCTGGAAGACCTGGCCAAGGCCTACCCGCAATCCGAGGCGGCGCAGGCCGGCAAGGAGCGCCTGGCCAAATTGCGCTGAGTGCATGGGCACCATGCCGGCTGCCGCCGTAGGGGACGCCGATCTGGCGCGCCGGTTCAGCGGCCTGGAGCGCCTGTTTGGAGTGACCGGTGCGGCGCGTATCCGCGCCGCGCACGTGGCAGTTGCCGGAATCGGCGGTGTCGGCTCCTGGGCCGTGGAAGCGCTGGCGCGCAGTGGCGTGGGCCGTATCACCATGATCGACCTGGATCATGTGGCTGAATCCAACATCAACCGCCAGGTCCAGGCAGTACACGGCTCGATAGGCCAGGCCAAGGTGCACGCCATGCGCGAGCGCATCGCGCAGATCAATCCCCGGTGCGAGGTGCACTGCGTCGAAGAATTTGTCGAGCCAGACAACTGGCCGGCCGTGCTGGGCGGTACGCCGGTGGACGCCGTGATCGATGCCTGTGACCAGGTGCGTGCCAAGACGGCGATGGCAGCCTGGGCCCGGGGTGGCCTCACGCGATTCATCACGGTAGGCGCGGCGGGTGGCAAGCGGCAGGCGCATCTGGTGGAGATCGACGATCTGGCCCGCGCCACGCACGACCCGCTGCTGGCGCAGCTGCGAAATCAGCTCCGGCGCGACCATGGCGCGCCCCGGGAAGGCAAGAAAATCGGAGTGGCCTGCGTCTTCAGCCGCGAGCCGGTGGGGCCGGCCGACGCGTCGTGCGGCATCGAGGACGCTGACGGCTCGCTGAACTGCCACGGCTATGGCTCACTCGTCACGGTGACCGCCGGATTTGGCCAGTGCGCCGCCGGCTGGGTGATGAATGCCATCGCTGCGGGCTGAAAACGACCTCCGAGCAAGCTATAATTTAAGGCTTTGCAGCAGCGTTAAAGCGCGGTTGCAGAGAAAGTGCCGGGACGTTAGCTCAGTTGGTAGAGCAGCGGACTTTTAATCCGTTGGTCGGCAGTTCGAGCCTGCCACGTCCTACCAGCACACCGGGCTGTGTCCTGCGACACAGGTCCATTTTTTTCGGCGCGGGATCTTAGCTCAGTTGGTAGAGCAGCGGACTCTTAATCCGTAGGTCGACAGTTCGAATCTGTCAGGTCCCACCACCAATACTCTCATGGAATATAGGAGTTATGCTACATTTTCTGTAGCGCGGATTTTTGTTTCGTTGGGCTTGTAGGCAATCTGTAGGCAAATTGGCGAACTTGAGAATCGGTCCGCGCTTTATCCTTTACTCTTGCCGAGACCTGCGGTGAGAAACGAGTGCAGCCGTTCGCTCAGGGTGGCGCTTTTTGTTTCGCAGTCCCAGACCACCAACACTTGCCAGCCTAACGCCGTCATCGCTTCAATCGCTTTTTCGTCGCGATGGAAGTTTCGAATTAGCTTTGGACCCCAATAGCCCACGTTTGTCTTTGGCACTCGGGAGTCTGCGCAGCCAATGCCATGTTGATGCCAGAAACATCCATGCACGAAGATGGCCTTTTTCGCAGGGCCAAATGCCAAATCTGGCCTTCCGGGCAGGTCTTTACGATGCAGGCGGTAGCGAAAGCCAAACCCCCAAACGATGCGCCGGACAAGCCATTCAGGGCCTGTGTCTTTGCTCATGATGCGCCGTATGTTCTCGCTACGGCTAACAGGTTCCGCGCGCTGCGATTTACTCTGCTGTCGACGTTGACCGGGCCTCGCAACTTCCATGGAGTTCCTCCTTGCAAAAATCTACTCACCCTTGATTTGACGATTCAATGGATATCATCAAGCAAATGAACTCTATAGAAATTTGTGCTGGCGCTGGTGGGCAAGCGCTAGGCTTGGAGATGGCCGGGTTCGACCATGCAGCTCTCGTGGAAATTGAGCCGCCAGCATGTGCGACACTTTCTTTGAACCGGCCTCGCTGGAACGTTGTTCAAGGCGACGTTCGACAGTTCAATGGGCTCGGATTTCGTGGTGCGGACCTTGTTTGCGGTGGCGTTCCGTGTCCTCCGTTTTCGGTGGCGGGCAAGCAGTTGGGGCCCGACGACGAGCGCGACCTATTTCCCGAGGCACTGCGTTTGGTCGAAGAGATAAGGCCGCAGGCGGTGATGCTTGAAAACGTCTGGGGCCTTTTAGAGCCAAAATTTGCAGAGTATCGGCAGCAGGTTGAGGCGGAACTGACCGCTAGACATCCCGGCCGCTGGGCCCTGCCTCAACCAAACCGGCGCCGTGCCGGCGGCCCCAACCCAGGCCGCGCGCGCCCGGTGCCGGTTGGTAGCGCGACATTACTTCCAATTCGGCCGAATCAAATTCGATGCCCAGCCCGGGTCGATCGGTCAGCACAATCCGGCCATCCTTGACGCGGTTGTCGTGGCGCATGGCTGCGTCCAGTCCTGCATCCACCACTTCCATCATCATGTGGTTGGGAAGCACGGCGGCAACATGGGCCATGAAGTTGGCGGGGCAGTTCATCATTGCCACAGGCAAGTCAAAGCCATGGGCCATGTCGCCCACCATCAGCGCACCGGTGATGCCACAGCAGCCCTGATTGAACTGCACGATATCCACCGCCTCGTGTTGAATCAGTGGCATGAATTCGCTGATGTCGTCGAGGTTCTCGCCCGTGGCCACCGCGGCATTCACGCTTTGCGAAACTTTGCGTAGCCCGCGAAAATCCCAGCGTCGGGCAGGCTCCTCGGCCCAGACCAACTCGAAGCTTCGCTCAAACTCCAGGATGTGGCGAATCGCCTGTTTCGGCGACCAGTATTCATTCGAGTCAATCATCAGCATGGGCCGCTTGCCGCTCGTCGCCAGCGCATCCCGCACAATCGCCAGCCGGCGCAAATCAGCCTCCATATCCAGACCGACCTTGAGTTTGCCCGCGCACACCCCCTGCCCCGCCATGTGGGTATAGAACTGACGCAGTTCGTCGTCGCTCAAGTTCAGATCGATGCCACTGGCGTAAGCACGTACGGTGTTGGTGCTGGCTCCGAGCGTTTTCCACAGGGGCTCCCCATTGGCCTTGGCTTTCAGGTCCCAGAGCGCCACATCAATTGCGGCAATCGCATCGTTCATCAGGCCGCGATTGCTGCCTTTGAATACGGCATCCACCATCTTCTGCCAGAGGCCCCGCACGCCGCGCGGGTCCTGGCCGACCAGCAGACTGTTCACGAGGTCGTGAATGTGGGGTTGTGCGGCCAGGCCGCCTGGGCTGATGCCGGTCACGCCTTCATCGGTGTCGATGAACACAGCAAGGCTGCGCGCAACCGAGCCGCCCTCCGGCAGGTTGGCGTCACCGATGGGACGTGTGAGTTCGAAGCTATAGGGTTGTGTGCGTACCCGGGTGATCTTCATGTCTTGTACTCCTGAATGTGCGCTGTCGCCCTCGGCGGCAGCCATTCCGAACCATGCGGAAACTCGAAAGCGGCCAATGAATACGGCTTCATGGTGGCGCTGTATCCCGGCGCGGTGGGCGGCATGTAGCGACCGCCCTTCATGACAAGCGGATCGACGAAATGCTCGTGAAGATGGTCAGAGTACTCGGCGATGCGGTCTTCCAGACTCGCGCTGACGCAAACGTAGTCGAGGATCGCCAGGTGTTGCACATACTCGCAAAGCCCGACCCCGCCGGCGTGCGGACAAACCGGGATGCCGAACTTGCGCGCCATCAGCAACACCGCCAGCACTTCGTTCACACCGCCCAACCGGCAGCTATCGACCTGGCAGACCTGCAGCCCGCCGCACTGCATGAACTGTTTGAACATGACGCGGTTGTGGCACATCTCGCCCGTGGCCACCTTGATCGGGGCGATGGCTCTGGCGATCGCGGCATGGCCCAGCACGTCGTCGGGCGATGTGGGCTCCTCGATGAACCACGGCTTGAATTGCGCCAGCGAGCGCATGTGTTCGATCGACTGGCCCACGTCCCACACCTGGTTGGCATCCATCATCAAGCGGCGGTCCCAGCCGATTTCTTCGCGAATGATCCGGCAGCGCCGGATGTCATCGTTCAGGTCGCGGCCCACCTTGATCTTGAAATGCGACCAACCGCGCGACATCAGATCGCGGCATTGCGCGCGCAGCTTCGCGTCCGAGTACCCAAGCCAGCCGGCCGACGTGGTGTACGACGGATAACCGACGCGGCGCATCTCGTCGACACGGGCGACACGCGACGCATAGTTCTGGCGCAGGATGTCGGTGGCTTCGTCGGGTGTCAGCGCGTCGGTGATGTAGCGGAAGTCGATGCACGACACGAGCTGTTCCGGCGTCATGTCGCACAGCAACTGCCACAGGGGTTTGCCAGCCACCCTGGCGTACAGATCCCACACCGCGTTGACGACGGCGGCCGTAGCCAGATGGATCACACCCTTTTCGGGGCCGACCCACCGCAGCTGGCTGTCGCCCGTGATATGGCGCCAGAAGGCGCCCATGTTGGCGGTGAACGATGCGAGCGACCTGCCGACCAGCAGCGGGGCCAGCGATTGGATGGCCGCGACGCACAACTCGTTGCCGCGGCCGATGGTGAAGGTCAAGCCATTGCCTTCCACGCCTGGCAAGTCCGTGTGCAGGGTCACATACGCCGCGGAGTAGTCCGGGTCCGGGTTCATGGCGTCCGAACCGTCAAGGTTTCGAGACGTAGGAAATCGAATGTCGCGTGCCGTGAGGCCAGTAATGTTCACCGACAAGGATGGCTCCTTTGGTCATTCTGAATTCGTATTCAGTCAGCACGTTATCGAAGACGTCGGCTCCAGCCACGCCAGCCGCTGCCCCCGGCGGGCAGGCAGGATGTTGTACGATGGTCTGGCAAGGCCTGTGGTACCGCCTCCAGGTCGAAATGCAATCATATCGAAGGACAAATCTTGTCTGCCAAACCTCGCATTGCGATCGGCGGAATCCTCACCGAGTGCAATCACCTGGGTGGTTTGCCGATCGACATGTCGATGTATGAAGCATGCGAGCTGCATCGCGATGAAGAAGTATTGCAGATGACCACGAGTGTTGTCGGCGGCATGCTGGACGGTCTGCGCGAAGGGGGTGCGGAGCCGGTTCCGCTGATCTTTGCGTCGGCCCTTTCGGCGGGCCCGATCACACGCGACTGCTATCGGCAGCTGCGCGATGAATGGCTTGGGCGGTTGGAGCGCGCGCTGCCAGTCGATGGCGTGTTGTTGCCGCTCCACGGTTCGGCACTGGTCGAGGGACTCGACGATCCGGAAGGGGACATGATCCACGCGGCCCGCCATCTTGTTGGAGCAGACGTGCCGGTTGTGGCGACGCTGGACCTGCACGCGCACGTCACGGCAGAGATGGTGCGCCACGCCGACGCGCTGCTCGCGTGGGAGACCTATCCGCACCTCGATCAGTACAGCACCGGACAGCGCGCGGCCCGATTACTGCAGGGCATGCTCGCCGGCAAGTGCAGACCGACCATGGCGATGGGCAAGGTGCCGGTCATCACGAGCGCGATCAACGGCTCCACGAACGGCGATGATCCGTTTGCCGGGTTGATGCGGTATACAAAATCGCTCGAGCAACAGGCTGGCGTGCTGTCGACGAGCCTGTTCCTGGTCCACCCTTACATGGACTGCGAGAACATGGGCAGTGGAGCGCTCGTGATTACCGACGACAACCTCCCGTTGGCCGAAGCCCTGGCCGGTGAGATCGCGCGGCGTTACTGGGAGCGGCGGCACGATCTTGAGCCGGAGATATTCTCACCTGCCGACGCGATCGCCAAAGGGATGCAGATGGACGGCGGCCCGACGATCCTGGTCGAAACTGCCGATTGCTGTGGTGGCGGTGCTGCCGGCGACAGCATCGCGATGCTGTCGGCGCTGGTCGACAGTGGGCTCGACGTTCGGTCGATCGTGCCGGTCGTTGATCCGCAAGCCGCACAGGCTTGTCACGCGGCGGGCGAAGGAGCGACGCTGTCGCTCGCGATCGGGCACAAGCTGGATCCGCGCTGGGGATCGGCTCGCACATTCACGGGCAAGGTCGAACGGCTGAGCCGCGGCGATTTCGTCTACACCGGCGGGCAATGGGAAGGCCACCACGAACACATGGGGCCGACGGCCGTGTTTTGCATCGGCGCGGTGCAGGTCATCATCACCAGCCGCGCGACTTACGACTGGATGGACGAACAGATCCGCACCGTCGGCCTGGACCCGGCCCAGTCCAGGTTCATTGTTGCCAAGAATCCCATGAACTACCGCCAGGCCTACGGGGCGATTGCCAAGGCCGCGATCGTGCTCGACACGCCCGGCCCAACCCCGGCAACGCTCAAGCATGTCCGCTTCAATAAGCTGCGTCGGCCGTATTTCCCGGCGGACACGGACATTCCCGGGCTGCAGCCGACGATCCTGAGCCGTTAGCGCGGTGTCGATGACGCGGCGCGGTTGTCGACAGCGCCCGCCAACAGGATCTGGCTGGTGCGCTCGATCACCTGGTTGTGGAAAGCTACCGCGTCGGGATGGAAGTCTGCCCTGGGCGCCGGCTCAAGATCGAAATTGCCGAAGGTGTCACGGCCGCGCACCAGGGTGGCGCTGTCGCGCACTTGCGAGATCTGGCGTATGTCGGTCGGGATGTAGCGGACCGCAAAACCAACACGCGGCCAATCCGCCCGATTGGGCTCCGAGCCGTGCACGATGCGCACATGATGGAGCGAGAACTCGCCAGGCTGCAGAACGATGTCGACGGCCTTGGTCGGGTCGACTTCGACATCGACCTCCTGCCCGCGGCTCAGCATGTTGCCACTGGCGAAGGTATCGCGATGGGCGAGCTGATCCCGGGTGTGCGTACCAGGCACCACACGCATGCAGCCGGACAGCGGCAGCGACGGGGTGAAGGCGATCCACGCGGTAACCACATCTGGCCTGGACAGGCCCCAATAGGTCGAGTCCTGATGCCAGGAAACGAAGTCGGCTGCATGTGCGGGCTTGTGAAAAAAGCCAGCCCCCCAGCACAGCAGATTCGGGCCGAGCAGGTCTTCGACTGCATCGAGAACAGTCGGATGGCGCACCAGATCGGCGAGCCACGTGACGAGCAGATGCGTCTTGGTGTTCGTACGCCTGCCAAGGCTGCCGCCTTCGCGCCGGCACAGCGCATCGAAGCGCTCGCGCGTCGCGCGCATCTGCGCCGGCGCCATGGCGTGCAGTGGAAACAGGTACCCATCGCGTTGGTACGCGGCGACCTGGGCTTCGCTCAGAAGTCTTGGCATGGCGGCTTCCCCCGAGCAGAATCTTGTTCTCAGCCCTTTACGGCGCCTGCGGCTAAGCCGCGAACCATCGAGCGCTGAACGAAGGAGAAGAGGATCAGCACGGGCAAGATGCTGAGCATGCCGCCCGCGGAAAGTACACCCCAGGGGAGCTGGAACTCGCCGACCATCAACTGCAATCCGACCGGCCAGGTGCGCGATCCCGAGGATGTGGTCAGCATCAGCGCGAAGAGATACTCGTTCCACGCAGAGATGCTGATGAACACGGCGCATGCCCAGAGCCCGCCTTGGACCAGCGGCAGCACCACGCGCACCATCGCGCCGAGGCGGGTGCAGCCGTCGATACGCGCGGCTTCCTCCAGCTCGCTCGGAACGGCGTCGAAGAAGCCCTTCATCATCCAGATGAAGATCGGCAACAGGAACCCGGTATAGGCGAGGGCGAGGCCAATGCGCGTGTCGAGCAACTCCGCATTGCGCATGATGATGAAGAGCGGGATCACCATCAGCACTACCGGGAACATGCGGAGCACCAGCAGGAACAGCAGCACGCTGTGGCGGCCACGGAAGCGAAGCCGGGACACGGAATACGCCGCGAGCACACCGGCGCCAACGCAGATGGCCGCTGTGTAGAGGGTTGTGATCGCGCTGTTGAGCATCAGCGTCGGCAGATTCGACTGGGTCCAGATCGCATGGTAGTTCTCCAGCGTGACAGGGTCCGGGATCAGTGTGACCGTGCGTTTGATGATGTCCTTTTCGAGCTTCAGCGATGTGATCAGCGTCCAAAGGATCGGAAAGACGGCGAAGAAGACGAAAACCAGTGCGATCGCATAGGCAGCGACGATCTGGGCGGGGCGGCGGCGCAGCGCCATCTCACGAATCCTTCAGCACATTGGAGCGCCGGACATAAAAGTAGGAACTGACCATCAGCAGCAGCAGGATCACCACCGAGAGCGCGCCGGCGTAGCCGAAATTGAATTCGCGATAAGCCTTCTGGAACGCGTAGAGCGAAAGAACCTGCGTCGAATGGCCCGGCCCACCGCTGGTGAGGATCAGCAGCAAGTCAGGAGAGTTCATCAGGCTGATGGCACGCAGCACCACGCTTGCGACGATGATCATGCGCAAGCCCGGCAGCTGGATGTAGCGGAAGCGATGCCACAGCCGCGCGCCGTCCACCTCCGCCGCCTCGTAAAGCTCGGTCGGTATGCCCTTGAGTCCGGCCAGCAGCAGCAACGCGAAGAAGGGGAAGCCGTGCCAGGTCTCGACAAGGATCGCGGCTGGCAGGGCCCAGGCCGGATCGGCGAACCAGGCCTTGAAGCTGTCGAGCACGCCAACACCGACGAGTGCCGCGTTGATGATGCCAAGCCTTGAATCGAGCATCAGCGCCCAGATGTTGCCAGCCACCACGATCGGCAGGAACCACGGCAGCAGCACGATGACCGTGAACGCGCGAAAACCGGGCAGGTCCATATCCAGCACGAGTGCTGCCAGCATGCCAAGTGCGAATTCCAGCACCACCGTGGCAACGACCCAGATGAACGTGTTGCGCACCGACACCCAGAACACCGGATCGTCGAACAGCGCCAGATAGTGCCGCAAGCCCACGTAGCCGGTGCCGAGATCGGGGCGGTTGAGCCGCATCTGTCGAAAGCTGAGGTCGATGCCGCTCAGCGTCGGATAGATGATGACGGCGAAGACCAGCAGCAGGCTTGGCAGGAGCAGCAGCCACGGCCAGGCGCGGCCGTCGGAGACCGCCGCGATCCGCGCACGCAGCGATGGTCTCGGTGCTGTGCCTGCGGTCATCGTCTCAGACGATAGCGATGGCGGTCTTCTCGAGCCATGCCCAGTCGGGCATGTAACCCAGCCCCGGCGTCTCGGGCACGCTCAGCACACCGCCTACGATCGGCATGAAATTGGCCGGGTCCTTGAGCCCGCGGATCTGCCGCGACGAGATCACGAGCTGCTCGTAATAGTCGTTGTTGCGGATGGCGCCGCACAGGTGCGCCTGACCGACGCCCATGCCGTGCACCTGCGCCTTCATGCCATGGCATTCGGCCAGATGAGCGATCTTCAGCGCGCCGGTGAGGCCGGCCGTCATGTCCGGGTTGGTACGCAGCATGTCGAGTGCGCCGTCCTGGATCCAGGTCGCCGCATTCCAGTGCGCGCCGTCGGAGGTCTCGCAGGCGAGCACCGGGATGTCGAGGTCGTTGCACAGCTTGGTGTAGCTGCCCAGCTCGAATTCGCGCATCGGCTCCTCGTACCAGTAGAAGCCCTCGGCTTCGAGCACCCGGCCGAACCACAGGCTGGTGGAATAGTCCCAACCGGCGGAGCCGTCGAACATCAGCACCGCATCGGGGCCGGTCCAGCGGCGCAGGTTGCGACACAGCGCAGCGTCCGCTTTGGCGTCGCCCCAGGCATGCAGCTTGAACGCAGTGAAGCCCTCGTCGATACACTCGCGGATGTGGAGCTCGTATTCGCCCATCGTGTCCCAGGTGACCGTGGAGGCGTAGACCGGCACCTTGCTGGAATAACCACCGAGCAGCTGATACAGAGGCAGAGAGGCCTTGCGCGACTTGATGTCCCATACCGCCATGTCGAGCAGCTTCAAATGGTGCAGTTGGAACTCCTCGAGCCGGTCGATCTCCCACACAAGATGCCAGAGCCGTTCGGTGAGCATTGGATCTTCGCCGATCAGCTTCTTGAGGCGGCGCTGAACTGCGCTCATCACCGCCTCGCCACGGTCGATCTTCACACAGCCGGTTATTCCTTCGTCGGTGTCGACACGCAGTATGGCGACGCGTGGCAGCGTTCCGTCCGGCGTGCCGTCACCGGAGCCGGGCAGGCCCGCGCGCCAGCGGAACGGATCACCCCGATAGGGTTCTTCCAGCAGGTAGCAACGGATGTCGGTGATCCGCATGATTCAGTTGATCGCTGCGTCGAGACCTTTGAGAATCGCGTCGGTCGCGCGCTCGGCGTTCTGCTGGCCCACCAGGATCTTCTGGAACTCCGGCAGCACGACGTTTTGCGACCAGCCTGCGAAGCCAACGAAGCTTGGCGGCAGACGCCCGAAGGTGAGTGTCTCCCCAGCCGGCTTGTAGAGCGGGTTACCGGTGATGCGCGCATCCCGTGCCAGCTGTGCGTTTGCCGGGAAGTAGCCGGTCTCTTCGAGGAAGGCAATCGACGGATCGGCCTCACCCCAGAAACTGATCCAGTCCCAGGC